>JAJRXE010000085.1 GCA_024276455.1 Calditrichota bacterium | reverse complement strand
CGGCATTTGTATTATCAGCGATTGCTTCAGGGCAAAATCGAAACCCTGAAGCATACCACCTGAGAAGAGAAAATTTTTCCGGATTATGTTTTCAAAATCAAAACCGATAATGGAAACAATTTCCCGGCAGGAACCATACATTTAGTGGATCAGGAAGATCTCAAAAGTACCTTTTATTTTAACGGCAAAGGACGGCGGCTCATTAATATTTCGTTTCGGGATACTAATGGGCGCTCTTTTGGTAAAATTGATTGGACAGGGTTTTCTGGAATGATGAACTGGCGAACGAAAGTTGAACAATTAGCTGCTTTACTGGAGAAAATTCCTCAGCCTCAGTCTTTTGAGCTGAGCAAGGGGGTGTACCAGCCTTATTTTGTTATTGAACTGCGACCCAGTAATTGGGAAATATTACCTTACGCCGATTACACCCGCCTGGACGGGCAACCCGGAAAGGAAATCAAGCTCACTTTGCAAACTCTGGATTCCCAGAAAGTGAGCATCACCCAGGAGGAACTCAACGTCCTGGCGTACATTTATTCGGTAAGTAATCTGGGAACCCGGCGCCTGTTCAATTACGGGCAACCGGTCGGATTTTTGCTGGACTGGCTGCGCGAAAGTCGTCTCAAAATCCGTAATTCCGAAGACAAAGAGGTAAGAGATGTTACGGTGGTAGAAGAAACCGGGCAGCTCTCGCTGGGACTCTACCAGGAAAACGAGCACTACGTCCTGCAACCGGCTATTGTGTTTCAGGATGAATCGGTGCTGCTGAACGATCAGGTACACATTTTGAGTGCCAACCCCATTTACATTTACTACCAGTCGAAAATCTACCGAACTCAGTCTAATTTGCCGCCCTTTTTCTGGCTAAATTTTTTCCGTTTGCAACAGAAAATTGAAATCCCTCTGGAGGAGCTGAAAGAATTCATTAACTCTTTCGTTCCCAAAATTTTGCCCGCTCTGGACTGGAAAAGTCTGGAAGATCATCTGAAATTTTACGAACTTCCCCTGACTTCCACCCGGGTTTACCTCTCGGAACGAGCTGGACATTTAAACATCGACGTGAAGTTTGTGTACGAAAACGCCGAATTTCCGGCTCATCCGCCGGTCGAAAAATCTCTGGCCACCCGGGGACACTACCTCTACGTGGTTAAGCGGGATCAAGAGAAAGAAAAGGAAATCCGCCGCCTTCTGCAGGAAAACGGGCTTTTTTACCTGCAATACCGCTGGCAACTCGATCCCCAATACAAAGTGCTGGACTGGCTCCGCCTGAAGGTACCGGAGCTGGCGCAAAAGGGAATCGAAATTTTCGGCGAGGAACGCCTGCACCGCTACCGTCTCCACCGAACCAAACCGCAAATCCACGTGAAGGTGCGCACCGGAATCGACTGGTTAGACCTGGATTTTCAAATCGAACTGGACGGACAGGCGATCACCATACCGGATTTCAAAGAGCAACTACAGAAGAACAAACAGTACATTAAACTGGCCGACGGTTCGAACATTTACCTGGACGAAGCGGTGCTGGAGCGTTTCAAGCGCTTTTTCGCCCTTTCCGACAACGTGCGTTTCAAAGGCAGCCAGCAGTACCGCCTGGCGGCTCTGCCTCTGGTGGAAGAAATCGTTCAACTGGCCGATATTAAAGAGCTGGACGAGGGGTATCGCGAGTGGGCCGAGAAATACCGTCGCCTGCAGCAAATCGAGCATGTCAACATCCCCAAAAGCTTTCTGGGTTCCCTGCGCGATTACCAGCAAACCGGGGTGGATTGGCTCTCCTTTCTGAACAATGTGCATCTGGGCGGCATATTGGCGGACGACATGGGTCTGGGGAAGACCGTGCAGGTGATTGCCCTGCTGGAAAAGATGCGGGTGGAAGGCGAGCTGAACCATCCGGCTCTCATTGTGGTTCCCGTGACGGTGATTTTTAACTGGGAGAACGAAATCAAACGGTTTGCTCCGAAGCTGAAGGTCATGAAATACCGTGGTCAGCGCCAGGAACGGGAGCAGTTGTTGAAGAAAATCCCCGAACACGACGTGGTGTTAATGAGCTACGGCATCCTGTTACAGGATCTGGAGGATTTGCAGCAGCTGGAGTGGAAATACCTGATTCTGGACGAATCGCAAAAGATTAAAAATCCGGCGACGAAAACCTACCAGGCCGTGACGTCGCTGGTGGCGGAGCATCGCCTGTGCTTAACCGGCACTCCGGTGGAAAACTCCGTGATCGACCTCTGGTCGCAAATGAATTTTCTGAACCCCGGAATGCTGGGTACCCTTCGCCAATTCGAAAGCCGGTTTTTGAACAAAAATGGAGACCAGGAAGAAAGCCAGCAATTGCTGCGTCGCATCGTAAAGCCCTTCATTTTGCGGCGAACCAAAGAGGAGGTGGTGAAAGAACTACCGGCCCGGACGGAAATTCTGCAACTGGTGGAAATGACCCCCCGGCAGCGGGAAATCTACCAACAGGGGCTGGAACGCTACCGGGACCAGATATTCCAGGAAATTGAAGAAAAGGGATTGGCAAAAAGTCGCCTAAAAATTCTGGAAGCCCTGACTTACCTCCGTCAGGTAGCCTGCCATCCGGCCATTCTGGACGAAAGCATTGACCTGGCTGAATCTGGTAAAGTGCAACTGTTGGACGAAATGCTGGAGTCGATTGTTCAGGAAGGGCACAAAGTGCTGGTTTTCTCCCAGTTCGTCCGCTTCCTGAAGCTGGTCCGTCGATTACTGGAGCAGAAAGGATGGCAGTACGAATACCTGGACGGCTCGGTGCGCAAGCGGGAAGAACGGATTCAGAATTTTCAGCAAAACGAAAACATCAAAATCTTCCTCATCTCCCTCAAAGCCGGTGGGCTGGGATTAAATTTGACGGCCGCGGATTACGTCATTCACCTGGATCCCTGGTGGAACCCGGCGGTGGAACAGCAGGCCACCGACCGCGCCCACCGGATCGGCCAGGAGAACCGGGTGTTTGTGTACAAATACATCATGAAAAATTCGGTGGAAGAGAAAATCATTCAATTGCAGCAGAAAAAGAAAGAGCTCTTCCAGAACCTGGTTACCAGCGACGGTGGTTTCGTCAAGCAACTCTCTGCCAAAGACCTGGAACTGATTTTCTATCCGATCGGGTCAATTTAGTGGGACACTTTTTCCCGCGCGGTGCGGCGAACCGGCTGCGAGCGTATCCGCCCCCAACCTTTTTCCAATCTCCGTCTTGTCACCGCTTTCTTCACCCCAAGCAAGAACCGCCGGTTCAGCGGTTAAGAGAAGGAATCGGCGGCAAGTGGTCGGCAGGCCGTTAAACTCGGCTCCCTGTTCCGTACGGCGGACCCTCTGGAGAGCGCCAGCCTGAACGCCAAAACCCACCATGCCGATCTGAAATTGGCCGTGACCCAAAAATCCCCTTGCAAACGGGAATCCAACAATCTAATTTTCAAAAAAAACAAGCAAATAGAATGAGAAAATGGCGGAAGGAATATTGGAGGTGTCTGGTCGGGGCGTTGCTACTGCTCCTGTTGCCGGGGCAGGCCGCCTTCGCCCAGAGCACTGCGGATGACTTTGCCCGGAAAATGTTTCTGGAGAATCAGCCTTCCGACTTACTACCGGAGTTCGAAGACAGCTACGGAGTGGTGTTTCAGGATTTGAACAACGATCGACTTCCCGACCTCTACGTGGTTCGCTTCCGCAATCTGAATCGCCTGTTTATTAATCAGGGGGCACGGAAGCGTTTTGCGGATTTCACCATTCAGTCCGGGCTGGGCGGTAACCTGATGCCCCGCAAACAGGTGAATCTGGAGCTGGGCACCGCCGCCGGAGACTTGAACAACGACGGACGCCCGGACGTCATTATTGCCGGGTGGGGGGTGAGTACCCGAGTTTTTTTGCAAACCCCGAACCTCCATTTTCGGGACATTACCTCGCGCTTAAACATTGTGGGACCTCTGGACGCCAACGGCGCTTTTTTAGCGGATGTAGATCGGGACGGTAACCTGGACCTTTTCTTCACCGATGAACATCACCAGAATCGCCTGTTTTTAGGCGATGGGCTGGGAAATTTTAATGATCGGAGCGTGCGCTGGAAGGTGAACGATGCCGGGGTGAGTCAGGGCGCCGCCTTCGCCGACCTGGACCAGGACAGTTACCCGGACCTCTACGTTTGCAACTGGTTCGGTCCCGACCTGCTTTTCCGCAACAGCGGCCGGGGCTATTTCGAGCTCCAGAAGTTGCCCCTCCTGCATTTAACCAAAAGCTTGAACAGCAACGGCGTCTCGTTTGGAGATGTGGACAACGACGGCGATCTGGACATCCTGGTAACCGACCGGCAGGGACGCAGCCGCCTCTACCGCAACGATTGGATGCCAGGAGACAGTCTCTGGTATTTTACCGACGTCACCGAGGCTTCCGGACTGGACATTCCCTTTCCGGCTTACGGCAGCATTATTGCCGATCTGAACAACGACGGCTGGCAGGACATCTGGGTGAACACCATCGGTCCCAACCTGTTTTTCCTGAATGTGGGCCGGGGGCGCTTCCGGCTTGCTTACCGCGAAAGCCTCCCACCCAGGGGAGTTAAAGAATACTACAGCACCGGCGCGGCGGTGGCGGACGTGGACCTGGACGGCGACCTGGACCTTTTTGTGGCCAATAAAGACACCAACAGCGTCCTTTACCTGAACCCCACTGACAACAAAAATTTCCTGCGCCTGCAGTTCGAGGGAGTCACCTCCAACCGCTCGGCCATCGGTACGAAGGTTTGGCTCTACGCCGCGGAAAAGTTTTCGCCCGACGCCCCGCTGGCCGGTTATCGGGAGATCATCGGTCCGGCGGGTTACCTTTCGCAGAGTGAACCGGTTGCCCATTTCGGGGTGGACGTGCGGCAGCGTTACTCCGTACGGGTGGTTTTCCCCGGCGGCAGGGAGCAAATTCTGGAGAACCTGCAACCCGGACACGTTTATTTCCTCAGCGAAAGCAGCGGTCTGGCACGGGCGTTCCATCGCAGTTCCGGTTTCCTGTGGCGGTTGCTGCACCACCCTAACTTCCTCCCCAATCTGGTTCTCACCCTGTTGCTGCTGCTCTTCCTGCTGGGTTTTGCCCTGCTGGCCACCGACCGCTACCGCTGGTCATCGCGCACCCTGGCCCTTTTCCTCACCGTGGTACTTTTGCTCTTTTACCTGATTTTTTTCACCTTCGAAACATTCTCCATGACCTCCCGCTTGCTCTTTCAGATTGCGATTCTGCTGGGCAGCATTTCCATTGTGGTGGCCTTTCAGGAGAAAATTCGTAAAATCGAGCAAGGCCGTCTCCACATTCGGCAATTGCTGGAGAATTTTTCCCGGGAACTCATTTTTATTAAAAACAACCGGGAATTGGCAGATAAGCTGGTGGAAATGATTTACCAGGCGGTGGAACCGGCTTTTTGCGCCATTTACCTGCGGGAAGACAAGGTGTTTCAATTGATCGCCTCGCGGGGAAATTTCCCTGGCAAGCCCCTTCCGAAGGAGGAACCGGCGCTGGACAGGCTCGCTCCGTTTTCGGAAACCGCCGAGGGAAACCTGGAGCGTGAGAGAATCCGGAGGGAGCTGGGTATTTCCGACGGGCATCTTTTTCCCATTCGGCGGGGTCAGAAACACTACGGTTTGTTAGTCGTGGGACCGATTCCTCCCCAGAAAAAATTTCGCCTCGCCGATCTGTCCATCTTCCAGACCCTGGCCACCCAGGCCGCCATTGCCATCGAAAACAACCTCTACATCAAGGAAAGTCAGGAACTGATTAAGCGGCTCACCGAGGCGGAAACGCGCGAAAAATACCTGCAGGAGCTGGAGAAAGCTTACCGGGAACTGGAAGAGAAGAATCGGCGGCTGGAACAACTTTACCGCGACCTGAAAAACGCCCAGTCCCAGCTGATTCAAAGTGAGAAAATGGCCAGTCTGGGGCAGCTCATGGCCGGCATTGCCCACGAATTGAACAATCCGATCAGCTATATTTACGCCAATTTGCGCGAGCTGGAAAATTACCTGAAAACCATTCAAAACGTGCTGCAACCGCTCACCGAAGAGTCTCCCCTGGACGCCACCCTGCAAAATCTCCGCGCGAACATCGAAAAACTAAAACAGGAAGAAGACCTGGCCTTTTTTCTGCAGGACCTGGACAGCCTGATTGCCGAGAGCATTCAGGGCAGCCTGCGGGTGAAGGAAATTGTCCAGACCCTGCGCAACTTCTCCCGGGTGGATGAGGCGGAACGCAAGGAGGTGAATCTGCACGACGGACTGGATTCCACCCTGCGCATGCTGAACAACGAAATCAAGGGACGGATCACGGTGTACAAAGATTACGGCGAAATTCCGCCGGTGGTGTGTAATCCCGGACAAATCAACCAGGTGTTCATGAACATTTTACTGAACGCCGTTCAGGCCATTCACGGCAAGGGGAACATCTGGATCGCCACCCGCCGGAAGGACCGGGGAGTGGAAATCACCATTCGCGACGACGGGGAGGGGATTCCTCGCGAAAAGCTCGACAAAATCTTCGACCCTTTTTACACCACCAAACCGGTGGGCAAAGGCACCGGGCTGGGACTCAGCATCAGCTACAACATTGTGAAAGCCCACCGGGGAAATATTGAGGTGGAAAGCGAACCGGGGCGGGGAACCATCTTCCGGATTTTCCTGCCGGAAAACCCGGACAGCGGCGGTAAATGAATGCCTCTCGCAAAGCCGCCAAGGCGCGAGGCTTTTTAAAGAAGTAAAAATCGCTTTAATTCGTGCTAATTAGTGTGATTCGTGGTTTGAAAGGAGTATCGTTTTGGCAGAGAAACCGAAAATTCTGGCCGTGGACGATGAACAGCCCAGTCTGAACGCCATTTACCGCACTCTGCGGCGGGAGTTTGACGTGATTCAGTCCCTCAGCGGTATCTCCGCGCTGGAAGTATTGAAATCGCAGGAAGTGGAGGTGATTCTGGCGGACCAGCGCATGCCAGAAATGACCGGGGTGGAATTCTTCCGCCGGGCAATTGAAATCCAGCCGGACGCGGTGCGGATTCTCATTACCGGCTACACCGACATCGAGGCAACCATTCAGGCCATTAACGAAGGCCAGATTTACTACTACATCAACAAGCCGTGGGAACCGGAGGAACTGCGCTTGATTGTGCGGCGGGCGGTGGAGCGCTACCGGCTGGTGAAGGAGAATCAGCGGCTCATTGAGGAATTGAAAGAAGCCAACCGCCGCCTGGAGGAAGAAAACATCCTCCTGCACCGGGAAGCGGAGAAGCACTACGAATTCGAGAATATTATCGGGCAGAGCGAGGCTATGCAGGAAGTATTCCGCCTGATGCGCAAGGTGATTCCCACCGACACTACCGTGCTGATTACCGGAGAGACCGGCACCGGCAAGGAACTGATTGCCCGAGCGATCCACTACAACGGTCCCCGCAAACACAAACTGTTCGTCACCCAGAACTGTGCGGCTTTGCCGGACACCTTGTTGGAGAGCGAACTGTTCGGACATACCCGGGGAGCTTTCACTGGCGCGGTAACGGACAAGAAGGGGCTCTTCGAGATTGCCGACGGGGGCACCATCTTCCTGGACGAAATCGGGGACACCTCGCCGGCCTTTCAGCAGCGTTTGCTGCGGGTGCTGCAGGAAGGGGAAATCCGGCCCCTCGGTGCAGCCAAAACCATTAAAGTGAACGTGCGGGTCATTTCTGCCACCAACCGTGACCTTTACTCCCTGGTGCGGGCTGGGAAATTCCGCGAAGACCTTTACTACCGCCTCAACGTATTCCAGATTAACGTACCACCATTGCGGGAACGGCGGGAAGACATTCCCCTGTTAGCGGAGCATTTCCTGAAGAAGTACCGCCGCAAGCTGAAGAAGAATATTCCAGGAATCGACCGCGAAGCCATGAAGGTGCTGCTTACGGCACCGTTTCCCGGCAACGTGCGGGAGCTGGAAAACGAAATCGAGCGGGCAGTAACCCTGGCAGACGAAGGCAAACCGCTCACTGCCGACCTGTTCTCTCTGCGAATTCAACCCGGGAGCGCCGGCACTCCGCTGGTACCGCTGGAGGGCTCGTTGAAAGAAATTGTGGAGAGCATCGAACGGCAACTCATTCTGGAAAAATTAAACGAGTTTCGCGGCAATATCACCCACGCTGCCCGCGCGCTGGGTCTCAGCAGAGTCGGTCTGCAGAAAAAAATCAAGCGTTACAACCTGCGAGGACCTAAACATTCAGGTGAGGAATCGTAGGGCTTCCTGCCTTTAATTGTCGCTCATGAAATAATCGATGTACTGTTTTTCCAGCTCGTGTTTGTGGTGGGTGGCGTCCTCCGCCAACGCCCGGAAAATGGCTTTCACCTTGGGCGAACGGCAAATGGACTCCAGATAGCGGTAGGTTTCGATGGCCGCCAGCTCCCGTTTCATGGCAATCACCAGCGCCTCTTCGTAGGTCATATTCTCGTGCGGTTTGGTTTTGATGAAGTAATCGCTCAATTTTAAATCGACCACTTTTTCAGTCAGGTGCTCGAAATCGCGGTTGTGTTCCACCGAAAGCAGAACGGTTTTGTGGTGCAGTTCTTCTTTGGCCAATTCCTCCAGCGCTTCTTTTACCGTTTGACTGCGAATCTTCTCCGCCCAGCTTTTGTAGAAATGGTAATTATCTTCAATCACCGCCAGAGCAAAGCTCAAAATCGAGTCAATGGATTTCAGGTGCACTTCATCTTGCTGTTTCGGCATGAAATTTCCTCCCGCACGCTCGGTTAGTTTGCCCGACAAGCGCGATTAGTTTTCCCGGTAAATCTCATCGTCGTAAATCTGTTCCAGACGCATCTTGTGTTTGGCCTCTTCTTTGGCCAGACTTTCGAACAGCTTTTTAATTTTGCCTTCCGCACTAATGGAAGCCAGATACTCGTACAGCTCCCGGGCGCCGATTTCCCGCTGAATGGCCACCTGCAGGGCGTCCTGGTAGCTCATCTCTTCCGACGGTTTCACCGGCACAAAATAGTCCCCGATTTTCAGATCGTACACCTGCTGCGGTTTGGCTTCAAAAGGTTTACCGGCTTTGACCTCCAGGATGAGCTCCTTGTGGCGCAATTCCTCTCGGGCAAATTCCACCAGCACCTCCTTGATGGCGGCATCCCTGGATTTCTCAGACCAGGTCATGTAGAAATGGTAGGCTTCCTCTTCTTTGGAAATGGCAAAACTGAGAACGGAATCGATAGAATCAAACTTCAGGGAACGTTTTTGTTCGCTCATGCTTCACACTCCGGATTTTTTTAAAGATAATCGTTCTCAAGTCAAAATGCAACGAAATGAATTCGCTGCCCCTGGAGGTTCCGTTTATTTCCCGGGTGAATCGCTTCGGTGCATGGAACAATTTTTCCCGTTTTCCGGCCGGGCCACCCGCTTAGGTGGTTTTTTTCTGCAGGAAGCGGTGCATGAAGTAAGCCGCTTTTTTCCCGTCCGCAATGGCGCTGATGGCATCTTCCGGCCCCCGCTCGCAGTCGCCGCCGGCGAAAACGCCGGGTACGCTGGTCTCCAGGGTGTCGGGATTTACTTCGAAGGTGCCCCAGCGGGTGACCTTCACCTCCACCTGCTGGGCCATGCTGCTGTCCACCTTCTGCCCGATGGCCATGATGCAGGTGTCCGCCTGAATGGTAAAGTTGGAACCTTCGATGGGTACCGGTCGCCGCCGACCACTGGCATCCGGTTCGCCCAACTGCATGCGCAGGCACTCAATCGCCAGCCGTTCGCCTTCTTTGCTGATTTTAATGGGTGTCACCAGAAACTGGAACTGCACGCCTTCTTCTTTGGCTTCCTCGATTTCTTCCCGGTTGGCGGGCATTTCCGCTTCGGTGCGGCGGTAGAGCACAAACACTTCTCTGGCTCCCAGACGCACGGAAGAGCGGCAGACGTCCATGGCGGTGTTTCCGCCACCCACCACCACCACGCGCTCGCCCAGGTCGGGTCTCTCGCCTTCGGCGATGCGGTCCAGAAAGTCCACCCCCACCAGCACGCCGGGTGTGTCCATCCCTTCGATGGGCATCTGGGTTCCCTTCTGGGCACCCACGGAGATGTACACCGCGTCGTACTGCTGGCGCAGCTCCTGCAGGGAGATGTCCCTGCCCACCTCGATGTTGTACTTCACCTCCACACCGGTGTCCAGAATGGTCTGGATTTCGCGGTCCAGCACCGCTTTGGGCAAACGGTATTCCGGGATGCCGTAGCGCAGCATGCCGCCCAGGTGATTGTGCTTCTCGAAAACGGTGACCTCGTGCCCGTAATTTCGCAGGTAGTACGCCGCAGTTAAACCGGACGGTCCGCCACCGATGACGGCCACTTTTTTGCCGGTGGAAGGCAGTTCTTTGCCGATTCCCAGAATCTGGTATTTCTTTTCTACTGTCCTGTCGGTGATGTAGCGTTTCAGGAAGCGGATGGCGATGGGCTCCCCGTTGTGTCCCAGCGCGCACACGTCCTGGCAGCGCGCGGTACAGATGCGACCGCAGGATTCCGGGAAGGGGTTGGTGTCGTACAGGATTTCCAGCCCTTCTTCCAGGCGGCCCTCCCGGATGGCGCGGATGTATTCGGGAATGTCCATGTGGGTGGGACAGGCAGCCACACAGATGCCGCACTCCAGGCAACGGCTGGCTTCGTCCACGGCCATTTCATCGGTGAAACCCAGCGCCATTTCTTCGAAAGTCTGCTTACGCGTTTCGGGATTCATTACCGGCATTTCGGTCAGTTCGGGGTTCAGCAGCCAGGCTTCTTCGGTACGCCGGTAGCCTTTGTCGTCGTCCTTCCATGCTTTCTCGTCCACACCCGGTGTGAAGCGCCATTCCTCAGCATTGGGGGTGACCCAGATGTAGTCGTTGGACATGCCCAGCGATCCGGTGGGACAGACGTCCACGCACAGGGCGCACCAGCAGCAACGGCCGTAGTCAATCATGGGACGCAGCCCGCTGTCGCCGTTTTTGGGCTCCAGTCCGGCGATTTCCACCATGTCGATGGCTTCGTTCTGGCAGATTTCCTCGCAGGTACCGCAGCCGATGCACTTCTCGATGTCGTTCACATGGAAACCACGGTAGCGCGCGGCACCTTCCCGCTCGGTCACCGGTTTATTTATGGTAAACGGTTTGTCCAGCGCCCGTTTCCAGGCATAAAAAGGAGAAATCAGGTCTTTCAGGCTCATTTTCGTTCCTCATCTTGTTCCAGCCTTTGGTCATCAAAAGATCCTATCTTGACAAAATTACAAGCACCAAATTTAAAATTCCAAATAATCTCCAAATCACAATGACCGAAATCCCAAACATTCCGTACGGAAGTTTTGGTCAATGAATAATTGGAATTTGGAATTTTATTTATCTCCTCATTTAGTTCAACTCCTACCTTTCAATCTCCGGAGGGCAGGTCTGCAGGGACACCATCAGCGGTGCCACATCGGCCACGCTGACGCCCACCGCCAGTTGTTCCAGCAGCGCCATGGCATGGGTGTAGCTGGCGCCGCGCACGTGCACCCGACGGGGATATTCACTGCCATCGGACACCACGTAGTAACCCATCTCTCCGCGACCGGATTCCGCTCGCACGTAGGTTTCGCCGGCCGGTACCTTCCAGTGCAGGGGATTGGGCAATTTGTGGCGCACCGGACCGCCGGGCATTTTCTTCAGAATCTGGCGAATCAGGTTGATGGACATCAGGATTTCTTCCTTGCGCAGCAGGGTGCGCTCATATACATCCGATGCACTCCCTAAAATCATCTCGAAATCAAGCTGGTCGTACACCAGGTAGGGATTGTTCTTGCGCACGTCCAGTGGTACACCAGCCGCCCGCGCGGTGGTTCCGGTAATTCCGAAGGGCTCCACCCATTCCGGCGGAATATAACCCAGCCCTCTGGTGCGCGCCTTGAACACGGTATTGTTGAACATGACCTTCTCAATATCCGCAATGAGCTTCTCCAGCTTCTTCAGAACTGCTTCCACCCGTTCCGGGAAGCCCTCGGGGAAATCCTGCCGCACCCCGCCGGGAATGATGTACATGTGGTAAACGCGTCCGCCGGTGAGTTCTTCGAACAGGTCCAGCACGTAGTCGCGGTGCGCCACGCCCCATTGCCCGATGGTTCCCAGTCCCGTGGAACCGGCCTGACCACCCAGGCCCATGGTGAGCGATGCCACGCGCATCAGTTCCAGTACGAAAGTGCGAATCCACAGCCCGCGTTCCGGCACCTGTACACCCGCCAGCTCTTCCACAGCCGTGGCGAACAGGTACTCGTTATAATCCGGCTCCGGCACGCAAATCCGGCACACGAT
>JAJRXE010000084.1 GCA_024276455.1 Calditrichota bacterium | reverse complement strand
GCCCGCCAGGTGGAGCAGGATTTTCAGCAGTTGCCGGAGGGGAAAGTGGCACCGGTTCCCAAACCGCAGGTGAAGCCCATTCATGGACTGGAAGTGCTTATTGTGGAGAAGCAGGGCGCCAATGCTACCGCCATCAGTTTCGGGTATCCGATTAACATTTTGCGTGGCAATAAAGATTTTTACGCCTTGGCGCTGGCCAACTCCTGGCTGGGAGAGCACCGTAACTCCAGCTCTCATCTTTACCAGGTGATCCGGGAAGCCCGAGGATTAAACTACGGTGATTATTCCTACATTGAGCATTTTCCCAATGGCGGTCGACGCCAATTCCCGCCGCCCAACGTGGCGCGTCGCCAACAAATTTTTCAGGTGTGGATCCGTCCGGTGCCCAATTATGCCAAACTGTTTGCTTTCCGGGCGGCACTACGGGAATTGCAGAAGCTGGTGGACAACGGTTTAACGGAAAGCCAGTTTGAGTTGACCCGCAAATTCTTGAAAAATTACATCTTACATTATGCTCCCACTACCATGATGAAGTTGGGTTACGCCATGGACGATGTGTTCTACGGGATTAAAGGTCATTATCTGGACATTTTCCGTCGAAAAATGGACGAACTTACCCGGGAAGAAGTCAATGAAGCGGTTAAAAAATATTTGCAGTACCACAACATTAAGGTGGTCTTTGTGACCGATAATGCGGCGAAATTGAAAGAAATGTTAGTGAACAACGAACCCAGTCCTATCTCTTATGCCACACCCAAACCGCAATCCATTTTGGAAGAAGACAAAGAAATTGCCACCTATCCACTGAAAGTAAAACCGGAAAATGTTACCATTATTCCGGTGGATAAGGTGTTTGAGTAAATTGGGGTACTGATGAAAATAAAAGCCCCCGAAAACAAGTTTTTTCGGGGGCTTTTTTAATGATTGCGCAGAAAAATGTTTTACCGGCTCAAAATCATCTTTCTGATTTGTAAGAAGCTTCCTGCCTTCAGGCGGTAGAAGTAGATGCCGCTGGCCAGATTTTCTGCCTCGAACGTGACTTCGTACAACCCCGGTGCTTGTTTTCCTTGAACCAGGATCGCCACCCGCTGCCCTTGAGTGTTGTAAACGCTCAATTCCACCTCGGCTTGCTGAGGCAGCTGGTAGCGAATGGTCGTGCGCGGATTGAAAGGATTGGGATAATTGGGCAACAGTTGAAACCGATCAGGTCGGTTGGGATCTCTTAATCCGGTTTGAGCCGTGTCAATATGCACGTAAACCGGCACCTGTACTTCCGGAGCATCCGGGTCGTTTGAGGTAACAATGAGAATTCCTTCGTAAAGAACGCTGTCCATTCCCTGGCTGTTGACGGAAATTTGAACCTGCGAAGAACCTCCCGGTGGGGTGGTACCCGAACCGGGATTGCTGCCCAGCCAGGGCGACCGGTAATCCCAACCCACCGTCCAGGTCAGATCGGCGTCTCCGTTGTTGCGAATCAGAAGAGGCAGAGAAACGTTTTGATTGGGTTCCATGTAAAAGTGCATGATGCTCGGTTCCACTGCAATGCGCGGTTGCGGAGTCGGCTCGCTAACCACAAAATGTACCGGTACCTGCACCAGGGGGTTGTCGGGGTCGTCGGTCTGGATCTGTAATGTGTCCCGGTAAGTTCCGGGTGTAAGTCCGGCGGCATTTGCACTGACGCGGCAAGAATCCGTCCCTCCGGCTGCGGTTTGGCCGGAGTCCGGGATGACCGTTAACCAGCTGGCTTGCCAGGTTATCTGCCAGTTCACTGGAATGTTGCCGTCGTTGGAAATGACCAGACTGCTCTGGTCGCCGCTCTCCTGTTCCGCGGCGAGTCGCAGGCTGTCTGGACTGATCCGAAAGCGAGCCACCAATTGTTCCACCTGCAGGGCTTGACTGAACTCCGAGGTGTTGCTATCGGGATCGGTTGCCGTGGCGGTAATGAAGTCGCCAATTTGAATACTGTCACCCTTCAGCACGGTTACAAAACTGGCGTCTCCATTGGTATCGGTGTTCACGGTCAGAGAGCCGAGATAGCGTTGTCCCTCGCCAAAACCGCTGGGATCGCAGGTGTCGCTGCTAAAAAACTGAATTTCGAAAGTGCGGTTGGGAACGCTGTTCAGATTACCCCGAACAACCAGTGAGTCGTCCAGGGTGGCCGATTGCAGGACCGGAAAATTTTGCATTCCGTTTGGCCCCTCGTCCTCATCCCGCAGATCATTCTCATTGGGCATGTTGTCGGCGTTCAGATCGATGCCGAGCTGATGGTTCCGAAAAATGGTGTTCCGCAACATGGCAATGCCGTTTCCGGCGTCGCTGCGGAGGGAGATTCCCGCCCAGGTGTTGTAAGCAATCGTGTTTGCCTGCCCTTCGCCATTTCCTCCAATGATGGTTCCGTCACAGGCGGGTCCGATAAAGATTCCCGCCGCCGCATTCCCCAGAACCCGCTGACCGGTGGAGTCGGTCCCGATGAAATTGCCGTAAAAATAGTTCCGGGGGGAGTTCTCGATCCAGACGCCATTATCGCCGTTACCTGCAATGACATTTTGACGAATTTCATTCTCGCTGGTCTGATTGTACAGATACAGGCCGGCGATCCCATTCCCCAGAGCAGTTTGACCGCCAAGATCCACCCCTATGAAATTGTTGACCACCTGGTTGCTGTCCGTTCCTTCATCGTGAATGACGACTCCATGATAGTTGTTGCCGGAAATCAGATTGCGGGCTTCCGGGGTGTTTCCCCCGATAATGTTGTGACTGGCACCATTCGCCAGGTCAATTCCGCCGCCGTTGGAATTCAAGGCCACCCTGCCACTAGCGTCAGTGCCCAGATAGTTGCCCCTTACCCGGTTGTTCCTGGCCCCCGGACCGTCGATGATAATCCCCCCGGCAATGACATTTCGGTCGGCAGGATTCTCCCCTCCAATGAGGTTGTCGGAGGCATTATTGATTTTGACGCCGTAACCGTCCGGAGCAGAGTACAGGGTGCCGGTTTCGTCCACTCCAATGTAATTTCCGGCAATAACGCAATATCCGGAGTCGTTTATGGTGATGCCCGGACCAACCTGTTTGACAATCACCAGTCCCCGAACGGTGGTGCGACCAGCGTTAATTTCCAGTCCGGCGTTTCCGTTGGCATTAATGATGACCCAGGGTTGGGCGTTGCTTCCCTGAGCGAAAAATTGGGTGTTAGGGGAAGCGCCCGGTTGAGTGAATCCGTCGATACTCACCGGAAATTGAATGGCCGGAAGGTACGAATAGAGCGTAATGGAGAAGGGTTCGCTGCGGTCCAGATTAAAGGCAATAGGAATAATGGAATCCCGATACCAGAACGGACGCGCGTTCACTTCGTTGATTACGGCCCGAAAGCTGGATTTTCCCACATTGGTGGCGGCAATCCCGTCTCCGGGGTTGACATCGGGACGGTCTCCCACACTATTTACGAAAAAGGTGTCCACCAATAGTTTATTGAAGCGGATCGGTATCCGTACCAGTTTACGGTTGTAAGGATCGTTCTTAACCCAGGTGGTGTAGTACAAATAAACTTCCCGGCCGGTTCGCTCGAAATTGCGAGTGGTGTCGCCATGGTCAATAACTGCCGGGTAACCGACCACCGTTTCAGCCGGATCCAGATCGGGATTGATGTTGACATTGGCTTGCATAATCAATTTCCGTACCGTCCAGTGAATCAGATCGGTGGAAAGACTGTAGTAAATGCCCCACACTTTATTCTTTTGAGCCAATCCGATTAGCAAATATTTCTGGAAGTAGGTGTTCCAGGTGATGCTGGAATGCATCTTTTCGATGTTGTCGTAATCCACCGGTTGACAAACATGTTCAGCCGGGTCGAAACCGCTTTCGGTGTAAGGATTGACAAAATGTACGGTGAAGTCCGAACCGTCCCAACCCCGCCAGCTGGTGGGATCAGAAAGATCCTGGGTACGAATGACGCTGACGCCCACCGGCTGGGCGCCGTATTCCTCGAATTTCACCAGGGCGTAATAATAACCATCTTCAAGGTTGAAAATAATGTTACTGGGTTCGAACACGCCCATGGGCCCTTCTCCGCCGGCATATTGGTAGGGAATGCTGGCCACCAGGTGCGAGGGGGCCGGGGTGTGAGTAAATGTTTTGCCGCTGTCGTTCGAAATGGCCAGGGTAACGGCATTGTACCAGTAGCTCATCCAGTCGCCGCTGTAGGTGCTGTCGTAGCGCCAGCCCTGATATTCGTCGTGTACCAGGGCGTAAACGGTAAGACCATCGGGTGTGTACCACCCTCCCAGCCATTCGTGGTCATTGTATTGGGCCGGATCGGAATCGTAATGAGAGGTGAAAATGGGACCATTGGCACAGTCAATGGTCAGGGAATTAAAATCCGGACCAATGAGGCGGTAAGCGGTGTAATGTGAAATCAACATGTTAATCTGTCCGCTGGCGTCGCGGAATACCCGGGGGGCACCGTCTGGAATGTTCTCTCGACTGCAACTGTCGGTGGCGGAAGCAAAAATTACCTCTTCACTCCCCAGGATGTCTACATCTCCGGGATACTCCAGTTGCGCCAGAGCAGTGGTACAAAGTAAAAATAAAATGGCAATCCAGGATGTTCTCATTTCCGGCTCCTTCCGAAAGTTCTTCTTTGGATTTACCGGGGAAAAACTCGTGTCCTTTTTTGTCAAAGTGCCGATGATCTGAAAATGAAAAATCTGAAAAACGCTATTTTCCCGATGCTGAAATTATCGGTTGGGTTGAGGCAAACTTAACAATATGCATTTTAAATTTAAGGATTTACCTTGCCGGTGGTCTAATTTGGTTTAAAATACAGCGGCAATGCCTGTGCTAAATTCGAAAACAGTTCCCTTCTTTAATGAGCGGGCCGGATATCGATTCAGCCCGCGCTGAAACCCGGAAAATGCGATAGCCTTCGGGGCTGATCTGGCTGTTTTCTGACGGGGAGGTTGCCAAAGGTCCGGTTTTATTCTCGAAGAGTTTTTGGAAAAATAGCGGTGGCAGATTCTGAGATCCACCACCGCCGGAGATTTGGTGGGAATGGAATCGGCCAAGTCAGCCGAAGTTAGCTTTACATTTAGAAAGCGCCTCAGGATTGCAACTTCTTCACCGCTAAAGAAATCCAGACTAATTGCCAGCCGTTGAAAAGCAATTCCAGCGCCACAATTAAGCCGATGATCCAGAGACTGCTCACCGGCCAATTAAGGATAATGTACACGCCCAGAGCAACGGAAATTAAACCGCCGATGAAATGGAGCACCCAGCGCCAGTTGTTTCGGAAGAAGGTTAAAGCGACGCTTAGGCGGAAAAGTCCAATAATGAGGAATACAGTCGCCAGAATCAGGGTCAAAACGGTGGCGCCCGAAAGGGGATTCAGGAAAATCAG
>JAJRXE010000083.1 GCA_024276455.1 Calditrichota bacterium | reverse complement strand
TGCTCAAATCTTGATCCGGGGTAACCTTCATTTCAATGGTTTTGTACCCCACATACTCGAAGACCAGGGTAAAAGGTCCCTTCATATCGGGAATGTCGAAGAAAAAGTACCCGTCTTCATCAGTTGCGGTACCATACGGTTGTCCTTTTACATAGACATTCACCCCTGCCAATGGCTCACCGGATTTTTTGTCCGTAACAATACCACGGACTTTCGCAGCCATTGCAAACGAGCTAAAAATTAGGACGCAAACTAAAACTAAGATGGGAATTGAGCGCTTCATACAGGCCTCCTATGTTTTGTGGAATTAAAAATTCAACCAAAAATTACAGATCGTGGGAAAGATTGGTGTATCACCTCCTTTAATCTTGTTTAAGTAGTTTGCTTACTTTTTTAAGTGAAAAAGCACTAATAAATCATGAAAGGTAAGAAAAATAGTGTTCAGAACTTGGGTTAGATTGTGATGAGTTTTTTAATATGTTTTGCATTTTTAAAATTGCTATTATTTTGCCAAATAATAAATATTAATAAGCTACAAATTTTATACCAGAAAAATATCGAATTGTTGTAATTATTTTAATACTAAGTAGTTAGGTGTCATGGTGATTGGGGAGTTGAAAGCGGAACAGGATACTTTTTTCCTACCAGGTAGGAAAATTTTTTCCTCCTGTTTTAAGCCTGCAATATTTTTTTCACTAAGGTCGAGTGCAGATTGCCCTTTAGTTTGGCTCTCTATTTTGGAATGGAGATTTAGAAACCCATCCCCCTCTTAAATCGAGGGGGATGGGTTCGATTTGAGAGTTTTTCTTCTTTAGCGAGAGGCCAGATGTCTGTCTAACATGATGAGGGAGCCTTTGTGGTCGCCGATCATTTTAATTTGTTCCAGAATTTCGCCGGCTGTTTTCTCTTCCTCCACCTGTTCGTTAATGAACCATTGCAACTCTATTTGAAGCGGGTAGTCGTTTTCTTTCAGCGCCAATTCGTACAGTTCATGAATGTTTCTGGTGATGGTTTGTTCGTGTTCCAGCACTTTTTGGAACACCTCCTTCAGGGTGCCAAATTCTGAAGGCGGCTCCTGAATAGCGCTCAATTTGATGGTGCCATCCCGATCGATCATATGTTGAAACAGCCGCATGGCGTGTTCCCATTCTTCCTGACTTTGAGCGCGGAGCCAGTGAGCCGTACCGGGGAAGTTGATGGTTTCGCAGTAGGCTGACATGGCTAAATACAAATAGGATGAATAAATCTCTTTATTAATTTGTTGATTTACGGCAGCTTGCAATGTTGAATTGATTTTACTCATGGTGTGACTCCTTCGTTTCTAAATTTAATGGAGCATTTTCTAAAACGCGAAAATTTTGTTCCGGATCTTTTAGTGTTCTTTTAAATGTTCTTTTTCCTGCGGACCAAAATAGAGGTCGTGAAATTCTTTCAACAAGGAACGCAGCTTTTCAACATGCTTTAAGTCCGTTGTTTGTTTAGTTTTCATGGCGTAAAATAGCATTTGATGTAATAATACCAATTTTTGATTGTACTGGGCATAGGCCTGGGCGTTGGCCGGATCGACCGGCTTGATTCGCTGGGTTAGAAAATAAGCACTCACAATGTCTTGAATTTTCTGGGCGTGTTCCTCTTTATTGGTTACCCAGCGCACCAATTGATTGTAATTGATGGGATTTTGCTGAGATAGCTCGATGATCATTTTCATCGACTTTTCAATTGTGGTAATATCTTCTGCAATTATTTTGAAGCGCAATTCGTCGTTGTAAATACCGCATGGTATCTGACAATGGGCCAGAATAGACGGTACCATAAACAGCCCTACCAGCAGAGTAACCAGAATCAACATATTTTTTGATTTAAACATATCTAACCTCCTGATTTTTTTTATTGATTAATTATTTGTTTTAATGATAAGCCTTTTTAAAAAACGAATTTGAATTTATTGGTATTAATGGGGATTAGTGTCTCTGATTCTCTTAAAACCTTCTAAGCGTTCAAGCCGTAGATTTAAAAACGTGTTTCGCTGTTGTTAGCGTGTCTCAATTTAGGTTGTGGAATGGTGGGAAACAACTTCTTTTCTCAGATTCTTCAAAACAAAACCACTTTCCCGAACGATTGGGAAGCGGTTTTGTTCATTGACGAGTCGGGAAATATTGTTCACATCGGTTTATTTGGTCAGGATCATTCGTTTTATGGCACGAAATGTTCCCGCTTGAAGCCGGTAGAAATAGATGCCCGAAGAGAGGGTGTTTGCGTTGAAATAAATGGTGTGTTTTCCCGCCGGCATTCTGGTGTCGATAAGAGTGGAAATATGTTTCCCGTGTACATCGTAAACCGACAGCTGAACGTGTTCACTGCGAGGTAGATTAAATTGAATCGTGGTGCCGGGATTGAAAGGATTTGGGTAGTTTTGGTACAGAATAAAAGATTCGGGTAATTTTCCCTCGTCATCAATTTGAGTGACAAAATCGGTTTCCTGATTTTCGTTGACTTCATTAGAAAGTGTAATGACGTTTCCATTCGGAAGCGCTGCCAGTAGGGTTAATGGCGGCTGATTTTGATTGGAATCCGGGTTCAAGAAACCGGAAAAAAACAGGACAATGGTGTCGTTTTTAGCCCGGGTAAAATTTGCCGGAAATTCTCCGTAATGCCGGGTAGGATCTTGCACAGAAATCAATGAGAAATACCATTCTTTGGAATTTAAGCTCTGGTAATTGGTGGTTTCTTCGTAGGTGAAGTAAGTGGCAATCGGGATGCCGAGAGCGGCAGTGATCGGAAATTCACTTTTCGCAACCACATTAACAGGAGGGAGGTCTGGACTTCCCTGGTGTAACGCAAAGGTTGTTTTCTCGAAGGGGAAGAAAGCGTTGGTGGAATCTTCATATCTGGGAATGTTCAGAATGAGATTTAATTGTTTTTCTGAGCTGTCTGGAGGCATTAAGCCATCCAGGAAGGCCACATAGGAAAATCCGCTGTGGAGTTCCAGGTCGAAGAATTTAAAAATATCACGGTTGGATTGACTATTGGCCGGGGCCACTCCCAAACGGTAGGGGCGGTCGGAAGGAAAATCCATGATGGAGGTGGCTGTTTGGAATTGGAAATCGTCGATGAATAATCGGCCGTCCAGGTAAATGTCAAGTTTTTGTCCGGAGGGGTCGGGGACGTTTTGAACAATTTGCAGACGCGCGACCGGCTCGGCAGAGAAATCGAGAATGGAACCGTCCGGTAAGGCGGCGAAAACACCCAGAGCCGGACCAGACTGATTCCGGGCCGGGTAGAGGAATCCGGAAATAAAAAAGAAGAGGTTTGTGCCGCTAAATTCACTGAAATCTATTTTAAATCGGGCAATCAGGTTCGAGGGACGCCCGGTTTCGACAATGCGGAATTCTACTTCTTTATTCGGATAGGGGAAAAATTTTGTTACCACTCCAAAAGATACGGAATCAATAGGAGAAAGATCGTATAAGAAAGGGAAGCCAATCTGGGTGCGGGGAATAATGTCCACCATGGGAAGGTCGGTCGCACCGTTGTGCCAGGCGTAGCCGGCAGAAAGGTTGAAAAAACTTTTTTCAGAACTCCCTTTGCTCAAAAATAAGTTTAGCGAAATGTTGAGACCGTTGGGATTGGGAGCGAAATTTTCGGGATCGAGTACACCACTCAAAACGGCAATATAAGAATCGCCATCT
>JAJRXE010000082.1 GCA_024276455.1 Calditrichota bacterium | reverse complement strand
CGCTGCAGGAGATCCAGGAAATCCTGGAAAAGAAGGGTCTCTATTTTGGAATGGACGTGGATAAATATCTGAAAGGCGAAGTGTAACGACGCCGGAGAGGAATCAGGTTTACGGTTGAAGTAAAATAAAGGGGATGACATGCGACATCGCAATAAAGTTAAGAAATTAGGACGTACGGCGGCTCATCGGAGAGCAACGTTGCGGAACATTGCCCGCGCCATGATTGAACATCATCAGATTAAAACCACCCTGGCCAAAGCAAAGGCGGCTCGCAGTTACATCGAGCGCCTGGTGACCTACGGAAAGAAGGATACGGTCGCGGCGCGGCGCCTGGCTTTCAAATTCTTGCAAAATCACAAGCTGGTTAAGAAATTGTTCGATGAAATTGCCCCGACTTTTGCGGATCGGAACGGCGGTTACACCCGGATCATTAAAATGGGGCGTCGTCAGGGCGACGGGGCCGAGTTAGCGGTGCTGCAATTTGTGGGATTTGAACCGCTCATTATTGAGGAGAAGAAGGAAAAGAAGAAGGCGGCCAAGAAGAAAAAAGCGAAGAAAGAAGAGGCAGAAGCGAAAGCCACGGCGGCAGAGGAGAAGAAAACGGAAGCGGCGGCTGAAAAAGCCGAGAAAGTAACGGAAGAAGCATCCGCGGAAACGGAAGCGGAGAAGAAAGCTGAAGAAGCAGCCCCGGAAAAGAAAGAGGCGAAGCAAACAGAAAAGACTGCCGCGAAAAAAGAAGAGGAAAAACCGAAAGACGCCGAATCCGAAGCCAAAGAAGAACCGGCGCAGGAGAAAAAGGAAAAACCCGCTGAGGAAGATTCGAAAAAGAACGAGTAAGTCGTCATCGGAAAAAAATTCTAAGGCGCTTCCCGCTTGGGAAGCGCCTTTTTTTGTTTCCGTGAGTGTCTCCAAATTACAACCAGAACGGGTGATTAAAAATCTTTTGGGTTGAAACTTTCCGCAGGAATGTCATATATTTTCTGGGATCAAAATGGAAACCATGAGACGGATTCTGTACTTCGGTGTAATCTGGGTGTTGCTATTGGCCATAGCACCCAATGCGTTCCCGGCGGGCACAAACAGCGTTCCGGTACGGGGATTGTGGGTGGTTCGTCACAATTTAACCTCTCCTCAGCAAATAGATTCCCTCTTTAGCCTGGCCGTACAGGCTAGAATTAGCGATTTGTTTGTGCAGGTGCGGGGTCGCGGTGCAGTGTACTACCACAGCCAACTGGAGCCCTGGGCGGAGGCGCTTCGAAACAGCGACTTCGATCCCCTGGCGTATCTCTTGCAATTGGGAAAGAAAAACCACATTCGGATTCATGCCTGGTTAAATATTTTTTACATCTGGAGTGCCGACAGCTTACCGGGAAATCGGAACCACCTGGTGTGGTGGAAGACCGATTGGCTGGCGCGCCCGTTAAATCGCTCCGATGTGTTAAACAATTACCCCTCTTCCGTAAAAGCTTCCCGCGCGGAGGGGCTGTACCTCTCTCCACTACTTCCCGAAGCGCAGGAGTACCTGTTGAAATTATTCCGGGAACTGTTAGATAATTATGCCGTGGACGGGATTCATCTGGATTACATCCGTTTCCCCAACCGTTATTTCGATTTTCACCCCCGGGTAGTGCAGCAGTTCAGGCATCGCTACGTGTTGGATCCCACCCAGTTGCTGAACGATCCGGATACCTTCGCCCGCAAGTACACCATTGCCGGTTACGAAACGTACTATTACCATTGGGGTAAGTTTTTACGGAATGGTTTGTCGAAATTTATTCAAAAGTTGTCAGAACGTATTCGGAAGCAATCTCCCGGTGTGGTTATTTCGGCGGCGGTGAAACCGGACATTCGAACGGCCCGCTGGGAATATTACCAGGATTGGGTGCGCTGGATCAAAGAAGGCTGGCTGGATTGGGTCATTCCCATGAATTACCCTCCGGATGAGAAAACCTTTCGGAAGCGTCTTACTGATTATCTTCAACAGGTTCCCCTGGAAAAATTGTTAGTGGGGGTGGCGCTGTACAATCAGTCGGAAGGGCGAGCCATCCGCAAGCTTTATCAGGTACAGGCTCTGGGGAGTGCCGGTTTTGTTTTATTCTCCTACGATCAATTGCGGAAACAAAAGCGGCTTTTCAAAGTTTTGAAAGAGGTGGTCCAATAAATGAAAGATGGTTGGTTGTTTCAAAAAGATTAAAGAGCGAGGTTAAAATGAGCCGAAAAATCCGTGCCCCTCGCGGCACAGAACTCCACACCAAGGGCTGGCAACAAGAAGCCGCCCTGCGCATGTTGATGAACAATCTGGATCCGGAGGTGGCGGAAAATCCGGACGAGTTGATTGTGTACGGTGGCACCGGCCGAGCGGCCCGGAATTGGGAGGCTTACGATGCCATCATACGCACCCTGAAAGAACTGGAGAATGACGAGACACTTTTGGTGCAGTCTGGTAAACCGGTGGGGGTGCTGAAAACCCACGAATGGGCTCCGCGAGTTATTATTGCCAATTCCAACCTGGTACCCCAATGGGCCAATTGGGAATATTTCCACCATCTGGAACGGTTGGGGTTGATTATGTACGGTCAAATGACGGCGGGTTCGTGGATTTACATTGGTACACAGGGGATTCTCCAGGGAACGTACGAGACGTTCGCCGCAGCCGGCCGGAAACGCTTCGGAACGGATGATTTGCGCGGCAAGCTCATCGTCTCGGGTGGGTGCGGAGGAATGAGCGGTGCCCAGCCGCTGGCCGCCACCATGAACAACGCCACCTATCTGGCCGCCGAAGTGAATGAGGAACGCGCTAAAAAACGACTGACCACCTGCTATCTGGACGAGATTGAGTACGATTTGACCGCGGCGATTAACCGGGCGCTGGAGTACAAAGAGAAGGGAATTGCCAAAAGTATTGTGTGGATTGGTAATGTGGTGACGTTGCTGGAAGAGTTGGTAAAACGAGGGATTACCCCCGATCTGCTCACCGACCAAACCAGCGCTCACGACCCGCTGAACGGTTACATTCCGGAAGGGATTTCCTTCGCCCAGGCCCTGGAAATGCGGAAAAATAATCCGGACGAATACCTGCAGCGTTCTTACAAAACCATGGCAAAGCACGTGCGCCTGATGATTCAGTTGCAAGAACGTGGAGCGGAAACGTTTGATTACGGGAACAATCTTCGTGGCAATGCGCTGGAGGGCGGTTTTGTAAAAGAGGAAGAAGTCCGTAATGCCGATGGAAGCTGGAAATATCCGGGCTTTGTCCCGGCTTATATTCGGAGGCTTTTCAGCGAGGGACAGGGTCCTTTCCGTTGGGCTGCCCTTTCCGGCGATCCGGACGACATTTACCTGATTGATGAGGAATTAATGAAACTGTTCCCGGAAAAGACCCACCTGCGCCGCTGGTTGACTCTGGCGCGGGAGCGGGTTGCATTTCAGGGACTTCCCGCTCGTATTTGTTGGCTGGGTTACGGAGAGCGGGACAAAGCCGGGTTGCTATTCAACCGTCTGGTGCGAGAGGGGCGAGTGAAAGCGCCGATTGTCATCGGGCGCGATCATCTGGACTCCGGTTCGGTGGCCTCGCCCAATCGCGAGACCGAAGCCATGAGAGACGGCTCCGACCCCATTGCCGATTGGCCGCTGTTGAACTTTGCCGTGAACGCGGTGAGCGGTGCGTCCTGGGTTAGTTTCCATCACGGGGGCGGTGTGGGCATTGGCTATTCCCTCCACGCAGGACAGGTCATCGTGGCAGACGGAACCGATATGATGGAGGTGCGGCTGAAACGGGTGCTTACCAACGATCCCGGATTAGGAGTCATGCGCCACGCCGATGCCGGGTATCCCGAAGCCATCGAATTTGCTCGCAAAACTGGAGTTAAAATTCCGATGTTGAAGCCTTAATAAACACGATTTCCGAAGAGCCTGCTGTTGCTGAAAAACGGCAGGCTTTTTGAATTTTAAGAAGAGTTTTTAGGCCTCCAGGGTTCTTACATGGTATTGGGAATTAATAGAGAACCTTTGCCGATTTCCGGAATAAGCAAGGTAGAATGAACCGGGAGGAAAAATTTAGCCTGCTTGGTAGAGGAGGGAACAGAATGGTCACCCGGCTTCAAATTGAGAAATTTCTGGCTCAAAAACAGATCGCGCTGGTAGGGGTATCGCGGAACGGTAAGAAATTTGGCAACACTGTTTTCCGACATTTGAGAGAGCGGGGCTACGAAGTGTTTCCGGTAAATCCCCATGCCCGGGAAATTGCGAATATTCCTTGCTACAAAAATTTAAAAACATTACCGCCAGAGGTGAAAGCTGCGGTGTTGATTGTTCCCCCGGCGGAAACCGAGCGGGTAGTACAGGAAGCGGCGGCAGTGGGGATCCGTCAAATTTGGATGCAGCAGGGGGCGGAATCGGAAACTGCCATTCGTTTCTGCAGGGAAAAAGGAATCGAGGTCATCCACGGGGAATGCATTTTGATGTACGCTGAACCGCTGGGTTTACCTCACCGCTGCCACCGCTGGTTTCGCAAAATCAGGGGAAAACTTCCCCATTAATGAGGCTCTCACCGGGGGAATTATGGAATTCCACCGGGAACCGGACGTGTTGTTTCTACGTAAGTTAAGTGAAAAGAATTTCAAATCCCTGTCACCATCGCGGCGGGAAAGAAATCTAACGGAATGGAAGAAACGTGAGGCCTTTCATCGATGAGTTGGGAGACGGGTCAAATGGTTTGGAAGCGAGGTAAGTCATGTGAAATAATTAACCTTCAAATTGAGGAGGAAACGGTATGAGGCTGGAAGTACGAAAGAATGGGGTAACGGTCGATCACCAGGCAGAGAAAGCCATCCACCGCAAAACCGAGAAGTTGAACACTCTGCTGGAAAAATTTCAGCCGGATATGGTTCATTTGCGGATAGACCTGGAACATTTGAATAAGAAGAATCGTTACAATGCCCGCCTTATTCTGGAGTTGCCCCAGAAAACTTTACGGGCGGAAAAGCAGGGAGAAAACTTGACTAAAGCGATTAATGAATCGTTCAACAGTCTATTTCGGGAAGTGAACAAGTTTAAATCGTTCCTGCGTCACGAGCCGGAATACAAACGCAAATTGCGGCCCAACCACAAAGAAATGTTGCTGGCAACTCAAACTCCGGAGGAACTGCACGAACTGTACCTGGATTTTGTGGAAAAGAATTTTGGGCGTTTTTACAACTTTGCGTTTCGGGAAATCCGCAATCGAATTTACCAGGGAGCGTTAAAGCCGGGCGATGTGCAGGTGCGCGATGTGCTGGATGAAGCGGTGGTGAAGGTGTGGGACGAAGTGTCCGGGAAATTTGACGAAGGACAGATTCGCAAACGGATCTACCGTAAAATTGTGGACATTGTTGACCGTCGGGTGCGGGAGCGCAAGCTGTTTGCTGTGCCGCTGGAACGGAAAGTGAGCGTTCACGATCTGGACACCGAGCTTTACGAATTCTACCAACCCGATGACGTGGTGCGCCTGGAGGATGTGATCCCGGATCCCACTGCTCCGGAGCCGGAGGAATGGTACGAAGAAGAGAAAATTGAAGAAACGGTGGACCGGGTCATTTCCCTGTTACCAAATCGCTGGCGTCAGGCTTTGAATCTGATTGAGCTGGAGGGATTTTCTCCCGAAGAGGTCGCCATGATTCAAGAAGTACCCGTGGAAACCGTGAAAGAAGAGGTGGAGTTGGCCAAGCGCTTTCTCCGCGAAAAATTGCAGGATTTTGGTTTGCAGTGGACTTTGTAAGCAGACGATTATATTTTTACTGGAGAACGGCCGAGAAGGACTTTCCTTTTCGGCCGTTTTGTTTTATGGCTCCCATTCAAACTCCTGTTGTGGGTATTAACGAAGGTTTGTTATTTTCACCAGCGCCGGTTGTAAACAGATACACCTCCTGAAGGTTTCACGACACTGACGGTCTATCCAGGGTTTTTCACCTGTTTCCACTAACCTCCTGCTTTTCTTTGCACGGAGCAAAAGGAAAGAAGGTGGGCAGGAAAGGGGTAGAAACTGCGCATGTTGTGCACTCCTTTT
>JAJRXE010000081.1 GCA_024276455.1 Calditrichota bacterium | reverse complement strand
CCCATGATTTGATTGGCACTGTAACGCTCGGTGTAGACATGGCAACAACCGGGCTAATACCCCCCGATCCAATCGGTGCGGCTGGGCCTTCCCATGCCCTTTATTGTGTCAACAGCTACATCGAATGGTACACCAAAGATCGCACTAATCAATATAGTCAAACCCTGTCAACGTTTTTTTCCAGTCTCAATCCCGAATATACGATTTTCGACCCCCGTTGTTTGTATGATATGTACCAGGATCGATTTGTGGTAATTGCCGTCGATCAAGACGACAATACCCAATCTTCCAATCTTTACATTGCTGTTTCCGACGATTCGGATCCAAATGGAACCTGGTATTATCAAAAAATAAATACTGTCCAGACCTTTAATGATACTGCTACCTGGCTAGATTATCCTACTCTGGGAATTGGTGAAGGCGCCATTTACGTTTCCGGCAATATGTTTGCTTTTGTGGGCGGTTTTAAAGCTTCCTTACTCTGGATTATCGACAAAGGTATTGGCAGCGGTGGCCTTTACGAGGGTGGCACCTCTACTTACAATGTTTATGATCCCTGGTTAGAAATTGGTGGCACTGGCAGTCGTGATTTTACCTTTCAACCAGCCCGGATGCATGGAACCCCGCCGGATAATGCCGCCATTTTTCTGTACAGTGCTGGGTGGTACGATTCCGACACGGGGGAAGATTATATTCATCTCTATTGGATTCAAAATCCCACCACCACTCCAACATTCTCAGCCAGTTTTGTGAATCTGGGAGATTACGACGATGAAAATGCCAGTGTACCCGACGCTCCCCAACCGGGAGTCAGCTCAGGCATAGGTTTGATAAACACAGGAGGGCGACGCGCCCAGAGCTGTATTTGGCGCGACAATATTTTTTGGGGCGCCCAGACCATTAATCCCAAAACCGGCGATGATGCCGGCGATGCTACTGCTTTCTGGTTTGGGGTCAATACATCGGATTTAAGCAACCTGACTGTTTACGATCGCGGCATTATCGGAGCCGAAGATCTGGGTACCAATACCTATACCTTTTACCCGGCTATCGCGGTCAACCAGGACGGTGATGTTGCTATCGGTTTCGCCGCTTCGGGAGACAATATTTATCCGGGTGCCTATTATACGGTTCATCAAAATAGTGGTGCCCCGGGGTCGGTGCTGGCTACCAAGGAATTAAAAGCGGGCGAAGGTACTTATGTCCACATTGATGGTAGTGGCCGTAACCGTTGGGGCGATTATTCCGGCATTGGCATTGATCCCGCCGACGATCTAACTTTCTGTATTTTCGATGAATATTGCGAAGCCTCTGGGAGTACCGGTAATTGGCGAATAGCCTTCGGCCATGCCGGCACGATTGAAGACCCGATCTACTTTTACGCCGACAACATCACCAGCACCTCTCTGACGCTGCACTGGTCCGGCCGTTCGGCGGAATACGAAGTAACCCAGGACGGCACTCCCATTTATGTGGGCACAGATACCACTTTAAACGTGACCGGATTAACCGCCAATACCACCTACCAATTTGTTGTCCGTGGTAAATCTTCCGGCGAAAATTATTATTCCGCCGGTTCCATCATTCTGGACGTGACCACCGAGCCCAGCGGCGGCAGCACCAATCCGGTAGCGGTGGCTTCGGCCACACCGACTTACCAGATTGGGGAAGGAACCAGCGAGTTCAGCATTCAAAACTCCGGGGTCGCGCTCACCTTTCCTTCCGGAGTGACCACAGCCAGTTATTTCACAGCCTACAAAAAATCCGGTGATCCCGGTATTGTCGGCTCCCTGCCTGCCGGTATTACCACCATTTCGCGCGACCGCAACTGGACGGTGGTGGCCTCTGCCGGCACCAGCGTGGGGACCTACGATATTAAATTTGACCTCACCGGGGTATCCGGCATCACTAACTTCAATACCCTCCATATTCTCAAGCGCGACAACGAAAGCTCTGCCTGGCAGGATGTGGAAACCGACCTGGGCGCCACCGTCACCCGGAACAATCCCTACATTACCGTGTCCGGACTCAGCACCCTCTCCGATTTTGCCATCGCCTCGGTGGGCGATAATCCGCTGCCGGTAACGCTCAGTTCTTTCCAGGCTATCGGCGGAAACCGGGAAGTTTTCTTGCACTGGACCACTGAATCAGAAGTGAACAACCTCGGCTTTATTATTGAAAAAGCCACCAGTAAAGAAGGACCTTTCCAGGAGCTGGCTTCCTATGAATACTATCCCGAGTTAAGAGGGCAGGGCAATACCAGTGCGCCCACTTCCTACCAGTTCACCGATAAGGAGGTGGAAAACAACAAGACCTATTATTACCGGCTCATCAACGTGGATCTGAACGGCTGGAAAAATTATTATTCAACCGTGCAGGTTGTTCCCAACGCGTTGGGAGAAAGCATAAATCAGACGGACATTGTTGCCAAACGCTACGAATTACTTCCCAATTACCCCAATCCTTTTAATCCGGAAACCACCATCAAATTCTCCATTCCCAGTTGGGTCAATTCGCCTCAGAAGACTAGCATTCAAATTTACGATGCGCTGGGGAAACTGGTTGGTAAACTCTTCGAAGGGAACCTGCCCGGCGGAATTTATGAACTACACTGGAATGGGCAAGATCAATCCGGCAACAGTTTGCCCAGCGGAATTTATTTCGTTATTTTCCGGTCCGGAGATTACAACCAGGCAAGAAAAATCATGCTGATTCGGTAAACTGTTCGGCTGGTTCGAAATAAAAGAAAGCCCCGTTTTGTACGACGGGGCTTTCTTTTTGTCCGGATTTAATCTGGAAATCGCGGAGGATCTGATGTTCTCTCCAGATTCGTCTCCACCTTGCGACACAGGTTTAGAAACTAGTTACGATGCCCAATGCCGCCCGGTTCTGATCGCCTTCCAGATCGCGCGTATATTCTACCACAAAACGTAGGTTCCGGGTCAACAAGTAGGTCCAGCTGGCCGTAATGGTTTCATATTTGTACAAATCGGAGTCGATTTTGTTGTAAAGTCCGATCAGGAACCAGCGTGAGCGGTCTAATTGGGGAGAATAAATCAATTCGCCAAGGTAACCATCGGTGACAATCTTTTTTGCCGCCGCTATAAACAGTGGATTTGTATCTTCTCGACGCAAATATTGACCGGTAAAAGAAATTGGTCCATAATTAATACTGAAATCCGGTCCCAGGTAGGTCATGGTATTAGTAAATTGACTCTCCATTTCCTTCTCTTTACCCCAGTAATAATACCCCCCGATCCGGAATATCTTTCCCAGGGGTTGATCAATCCGGACGGCATAGTTTTTGTACTTGTCGTTGTCGAATTCCTTCTCTTCCGAAGCGGGGCCCTTTCCACTTCCATTCACCACCAGCGCTGTAATCCCGGTTTTAGTGGCATCTACGTCGTAAGCCACCATCACTCCCCGATCGTAGGTCAAATTCACCCCGGAATAGCCAATTCGAGCCACGTACATCTGATAATCCTCCAGGGTTAACCGCAGCTCCCGCTTTAGCATAGGATCGGAGGTCTGAAACTGGCCCACCATGATGTCCAGGTTGGTATTAAAAACGTTGTCGAAGTGAATGTAGGCATCTTCGATTCCAGCCACCTCGCCGCGCTCGGAAAGGTAAAAGTAAAAATAGTAACCGATGTTTTTGTAAATGGGACCGCCGGAAAGCAATTTCAACCCCCAGGGAAAACGCAAATCGGTTTCCACCCGTTTCGATTCATCGTAAGTAGAATAGGCGTCAAAACGCACGGCAATGGGGAAGGTCCGGTTTAAAAATAGAAGGTCGTCCCCGGCCGTCACATAATCACGTTTTTTCATATTTTCTTTCATAATGAAGCCGTTGCGGGCAAACTCTTCACCGTAAGGTTTCAATTTGGGAATCGGAGCATGACAGGTGGTACAGGAAATTTTGTATTGACGAGCGAAAGCGGGAATGGCTGAGGATTGATTCACCAGAAATAAGGTCAGAAGAAATGATATAAAAATCACAAACAATGATGTCTTGAAGCACTGCATTTTTACACCTCCTTTTCAATCGCTTTTATTCGTAAACTTCAACCCAGGTAGTGGCTTTATTAATTAAGAACGGATGACTTTCTTCCTCCGGCACCTTCAAAAAGTCGGCCACCGGTTTCACCAGGCGCTGATAAAATAATTCTGCCTTAAAGGTTACTTTGCCAGCCGGAATATCTTCCGGGAGCGTCCAGGTGTAGGTTTCGATTTTGGTTTCGCGGGGTCCGATCCGGTAGTCCACTCCCAGCGACTTGGTATTCCATTGCATGATGGTCATCCGGCCCTGCGGATCGAAATAGGGCATGCGGAAAATTCGGTCGCCCACCGGCACGCCGTCACGCGGCAACCCCTTGAAATCCGGAATTCCCAGCGGTAACCCCATGTCCTGGTAAGCCAACACATCGGCCGCGATGGTGTATTCTTCCCCTTCGAATCCCTTTTTGTCCACCGGTAGGTGGTACACTTTGCCGTTGGCATCGGTGGCTGTTACGTGGAGCCACATGATGCGGTCTTCCACTGAACCGGAAGGTACTTTGTGACCGCATTTTCCATTAAAGAGCTGTACTTTTAACACCACCGTGCCATCGTAGGGGACTTCCCTCTCCAAAGGATTCATTCGAATTTCGATGGCACCGGCCAATTTTCCGGGATCGTGGGCTCCATGGAAGAGATGCTGTGCTACCAGATCTTCTTTAGACATTTTGGCATTTTTGCCCCACCCTTTAGGCATGTGGCAATCCTGACAAACCACTCCCTGTTTGGAATAAGGTCCTTCTTTCCATTCCAGGTAAGTGGACTTCACCCAGACGCCGTAAGGGCTTTTCTCGTTATGGCAGGTGGCGCAAAATTCCGGCGATTTGATAAAGTCGCTTTCCTGGGTGTCGTGATGGGGGGATTTTAACCCCGGCTTGGGACCATATTTCAATCGTCCGGGAGTGGAAATATAATTGTAATTGAACGGAACGTCGCCCTTAAACCCACTCACGGTGTGGCAGAAATCGCAAGAAACCGATTCATTGGCACGGGAATTTTCTTCCGGTTTGGGGGGCGGTACATCGCCCACCAGGAAAGAAATGGGCGCATGGCACCCATTGCAGCCAGCCTTAACACCGGCCACCATCTCGTCCTTTTCCGCATGAGGCACCGCTAACTTAAAATACTCGATTTCGTCCCAGTGGTGGGTGTAAGCCTGGGACATCATGGCCTGAGTCCACTGTTCGTAAATATTATCGTGACAACTCTTGCAAGCTTCCGGCTTCTCGTAATCCTGATACTTCCGGCTTCCCAATGCTTCGTCTCCTGCCAGGGGCTCTTGTGCCGAACCCCAATTCAGGAAACCAAACATCAGGAGCAGGAGCCATAATACACGTCTCATGGCAGCCTCCTTGATTTTTGGTGTTCACAGCAGTGAATCTATACCAAACCCAGTGTCTGGTGTTTTCGGTAAATTTCGTCTGCCAGACGCTCCGCCGCCTGGAAATCCGCTTCCCGGGGATCTCCTTTAAAAAGCAAAGGCGGCAACATTTCTACTTTCAAATTTTTTAGTATTGCGGTGAGTTCATCCACTACTTTGTTACCCCAGCCGTATGAAGCGACAATGGCCGCATGTTTCACTTTCGGTTTCAACGCATTTACCAGATAGGCGGCATAAACCGATTTGGGGTGCGGTCCCACCAGCAACGCCGAGGTGGCAAAAACCACTGTGGCGGCATCCACCATGGCGGCGGCTAACTCGCCTTCGTCCGCATGAAGGAGATTAAAGGGTTTTACCGTAATTCCTCGCCCAACCAATTCCTCCACCAGATGTAAGGCAATCTTTTCGGTGCTCCCATGCATGGAAACATAGGTCAGCACCACTAAATTTTGTACCTCATCCGAAACCCAATCCTGGTAGGCCTGCATGATGTAAACCGGGTCGTCGTAAATGGGACCGTGGCTGGGGGCAATCAGGTCAAACTCGAACTCCCGAAGGGTTTCCAGATGTTTGCGAATGCTGCGGGCAAAGGGCATCATGATTTCGGCGTAGTAGCGTTTGGCCTCCTGACACACCAGATCGCGATCGCGCACAAATAAATCGCTGGTGGCCACGTGAGAACCGAAAAAATCGCAGGTAAACATAATTTTATCTTCCGGCAGGTAGGTCAACATGGTTTCCGGCCAGTGAACCCAGGGGGCGAAGATAAATTGTAAGGTTTTGTCCCCCAGCGAAAGGGTTTCCCGGTCCTGCACTACTTGAATGCGTTCCGGTTCCAGGGGCAACAGGTCCAACAGGAATCCTTTGCATTTGGCATTGGTAATTACCCTTGCCTCGGGATATTTTTCCAGCACGAACGGGAGCGCCCCGGAGTGATCCTGCTCGGCATGGTTCGCCACCACGTAATCCAGATGCTCGATGCGGAGTTGCTCCAGATTCGTTTTTAGAATTTCCCACTTGGGCGGATCAACGGTGTCAATCAGGGCAATTTTCTCACTGCCTTTAATCAGGTACGCATTGTAGCTGGTTCCATGCGGCAACGGCACCAGAGCATCAAACAGGGTGCGGTCCCAGTCCACTGCCCCCACTGCAAACACATTGTTTCGAATTTCGCGTGCTTTCATAAAATTTCCTTTTCAAAAAAGTGATTCAGGCTCACCTTACCATTTTATTCACAAGTATCGGCACACAATTTACCTTTACGACGGAATGAAACGAAAAACTATTGAATGCCTAAAATTTCGTCTGCCGTGTAACCGGCTCCCTGAATGGCGTCCACCACATCGGGTATTTGAACATCGCCTACTACTTCCACAATCTTATTATCCAGATCAATCACGATGTCGTCCACACTTCCCAGTTGCCGAATCGCTCCCTCGATGGCCATTTTACAATGGTTACATGTCATGTCGGGAACTTTTATGGTGATCTTCATGGTAAACTGCTCCCCAGTTTAATCATTGAAATACGGAATTACACATACTCTTTTGCTTCTTCTTCGCCGCGCAATACCCGAAGCGCCCCCAAAGCCAGAGCCTTCATCTCCTCTTCGCCCGGAAAAACCTTTACCGGGGCAATCCACTCCACCCGCTCTTTAATCCATCCGACCATTAAGTCGGAGAAAGCCAGACCGCCGGTAATGCAAATGGCGTCCACCTGCCCCTTTAACACGGCTGCACAGGCGGCAATTTCTTTGGCCACCTGGTAGGCAATGCCTTCGTAAATCAAACGATACTCCTCATTGCCATTTTTAACCTCTTCTTCCACATATTTCATATCGTTGGTTCCCAGATAGGCCACCACTCCCCCGTGCCCTTTGATCAATTTTTTCATATCGGCATAGGTGTACTCGCCGGAAAAACAGACTTTCACCAGATCACCCACAGGGACCCCACCGGAGCGTTCTGGAGAGTAAGGGCCGTCGCCATCCAGTCCGTTATTCACATCAATAACGCGGCCCTTGAAATGAGCGCCAACGGTAATACCGCCTCCCAGATGGGCCACAATCAGACTGGCTTCCCGATATTTCTTCCCTAATTCTTTGGCGGCCTGGCGAGCCACCGCTTTTTGATTCAGAGCATGGAAAATACTGCGGCGGCGAATAAGCGGCATGCCGGAAAGACGGGCCAATGGCTGCATTTCATCTACCACCACCGGATCGACAATGAACGCCTCGCACCCGATGTTTTTGGCAATCGCATAGGCGATGAGTCCCCCGCAATTGGAAGGATGATCGCCCTGGATTCCGCGGCGCAAATCCGCCAGCATCTGCTGATTCACCCGGTAAGTACCGCCTTCGATCGGTTTCAACAAACCACCCCGACCCACAATGGCCGCAATGCGGCGGGCATCCACTTTCTTTTTCTTCAATATCTCGATAATGTACTCCATGCGGTACAAATCCTGGTCGGACGCGCGGTTGAAACGGGACAGTTCTTCCACCCGATGAGTAATGTTCTCGGTGAATAGTTCCTTCTCTCCCTCGAAGAGGGAAATTTTCGTGGAAGTGGATCCGGGATTAATCACTAAAATCAATGGCTCAGCCATAAACACATCCTTTTTTCTTTATGACACCCTTGCCGCCGTCGCAATGGAAAGGAATTTTGTTTCGTCCGAATCGGCCCGGGAGGTTAACACAATGGGTACCCGGGCGCCGATAATAATTCCGGCGGTTTTTGCACCGGCCAGGTAACTCATTATTTTGTAAAAAATATTGCCCGCCTCAATATTGGGGACAATGGCAATGTCCGCATCGCCGCCAACCTCGCTGTGAATGCCTTTCACCTCGCAGGACTTTTTCGAAAACGCATTATCCACGGCCAGGGGACCATCAATCAAGGCCCCTTTAATCTGACCGCGCTCGGCCATCTTGGCAATGACCGCCGCATCCGTCGTGGCGGGCATTTTTCCCGGATTCACCTTTTCCACAGCGGTAATCATTGCCACCTTAGGCAGTTCAATACCCAGGCGCTGAGCAATAAAAATGGCATTTTGAGTAATGGCAATTTTCTCTTCCAGAGAAGGCGCAATGTTTAGGGCCGCGTCGGACATTAGAATAAGTTTATGGTAAGTAGGAACCTCAAAAATTCCCAGGTGGGATAACAACCCACTCTGCCGCAATCCGGTTTCCTTGTCTAACACGCCTTTCATCAGCGTGGCGGTAGAACACAAGCCTTTCATCAAAACGTTGGCGTGGCCCTCCCGGACAAGATCGATGGCCGCACGGACGGCGGCTTTTTCCTCCCGAACATCCACAATTTCGAAAGAAACAAGGTCCAGATGTTCTTCCCGGGCAATTCTTTCAATTTTCTCCCGATCGCCTACCAGAATGGCGGTGGCCAGATTCGCCTCCCGGGCTTTTACCAGCGCTTCCAGCACATCCGCATCCTGGGCAACCGCTACGGAAATCACCCGGTTTTCTGCCGATTTCACTTCCTGCACCAATTGAGAAAAATTGGTAATCATGGTCTTTCCCTGTACCGTTTGGTTTAAATGAATTCATCCTTTGATTCAATTTATTAATCCGGGATATTTCAATCAAGGCAATAAAATTTTTTAAGAAAAGGAAAATCGGTGGGGGAAAAATCTAATGGCAGTGGCGGTTCAATTCATTGAGGAAATCTAAAAACGCTTCACGCTTTCCGGAACACGGAAAGCCACAAAGGGGGCACTTTCTGTGCAACCGAAAATCAGCAACCCAAACGGAAGCCCTCAGTCCCTGGCAAGTTTACGATGACAATTCCCCGCTACTTTTTTCGCTCCGCAGCAACTCTCTTTTTCTTCTTTTCCAGAATTTGCTTTACCGCTTCCTTGAGTTCCGTTAAATCAGACGATTTAACCAGGTACTCCTCTGCCGCCCAGCTCATGAAATGTTCTTTAAAATGAGAATAGGCCGTGTTAATAATTACCGGCACCTTGGGATTCTGGCTGAGCAATTCCCGCATGGTTTCCAATCCGTCCATTCCGGGCATCATGATGTCCAGAATAATCAGGTCGGGTTTGTCTTTGCTGGCCAATTGCAAGGCTTTCTCACCCGATTCGGCTACCGGTACCTGGTCCCCCAGGGCACTTAATTCTTCCCGGTAAAGCAGCTGCTGAGCCGGTTCATCTTCTACCAGCAGTATTTTTTTCATATTCAAATCTCCAGGGATTTTTGGTCCGTTTTCCTCTCAAATTTTATTCCCAACGCGATGCTGTCATTATTATATACGATTATAAGAAAAAAATAATTCCCAAAAAATGATTTTTATCTCAAATATTTTTTTCACGCCTTTTTCTTCCTTTGCCCTTCCCTGCCCACTCCGGAGAAAAGTCGGTAGATGATGGTAATTTCAGACAGGAGCAGGCCTTGTGCTTATAACCAGATTAGAAATAACGCAGAATTAGAGACCTGCGGTGACCTTCTGTTTTGTGAAAACACAGTCAATATTCGTCGTTCAAACAATAAACCGATTAAATTCAATATTTTTAGATCCATTTGTACGTCGGGAGCCCTTTGCAAACTATTTTGAAAAAGTTTTTCCATCTAAAAACACCAACTTTACACTTAAAATATTTGAAATATTACCCAATAAATATTAAATTATAAACAGAAATTGTGTAATATTATTAACATTGCTTCTTTGGCTCTGCGCGCGTTTTTTCGATCGGCGACGCTGAATTGCCTGTATCTCTCCGCAAGATTTTCCGTTTTACACGCTTTGTTACAGACTACCTGAGGTAAAAAAGGTAAAAAACCAAACCGGAACGCGGTACTGCTTTTTCCAGTAGTGAGATTTCAAATAGCCGGGTAGCCAAGACACTAACTCCAAAAATAAAAAGGAGTCAACACAATGTACGAAGATATTCGCAAACCCCGTCTTTTGCGGAATATCCCCCTTCTGTTGATTCGTCCTCTCCCTATTTTGTATTATTACAGTCGGTATTTTAAAAAGAAGGCGCCGGACACCCTGCAGGAAATTCACCAAACTCACCTTCACTATTTAACAGCGGCCGTAGAATTGTTAAACCACCACACCCATCTTGCCGAGCTCCCGGAGGTTGTTGCCGAACTGAGCCGGCTGGGAGATGTCCCGGATGAAAAACGGTCGCTTCTGCTTCAACAAATCGTCTTGAAACTTTCCCGAATATGCGGAAAGTATCGTGAAGACATTGGTCAGGCTGCGCGGGCGCTGCGGTCTCGCTGGGTTGAAATGTACCGGGAAACCACCCGGAAGATCAGGGTACTGGCAGTGGACAATAACAACGAACCGGAAAGGACAGAAAAACTTCGGCACACTCTGCAAAACTTTTGTCTTTACCCGTGCGACCAATGCCCCCTGATAAGCAAAGAGTTGCCTCAAAAGATGCTGAAGACGGATTTTGTGCTGCTCACTTCCACTTTCCCGACTCGCATTCATTCCCAGGTAGAATGGCTAAGAGACTACCGCAAACCGGGTCTGGCATTGGCCACCATTGGGATTGAGTCTCAACCGGACAAACAGTCCATTCGTCACGGAGCCCAGCTCCAGAGAATCGGATTTCCGGTAATCTACAAAACATTTACGCCCATTCGCCTGTTTACCAGCATCGACAAAACCTATGTTCAATATCATCTTCGGAGCTGAATCGGAAGAGCACCCACCTATTTTCAGCAGGGCTTCGGAAAGGTTTACGGGGGCAACAACGGGATGAGCCGAATCCCAAGGGTCGTAACACAGAGGAGGCGACCTGAAAGAACCGACCGCCTCCTCTCAAATCATTCACTTATTTTAATTCAATTCCCGGAGGGGGCGCAATAAAGCCTTTTTCCATCATTAACTGGGCTTCCTCCCGAGCTTTTTTGATGGTGCGTTCGGCCATCTGGAAGAGCTCATCGCGGGTCATCTTTACCCGGGCGACTCCCTGTTCGATGGCTTTCATTCCCACCGCGGCGGCTTCGCGGGGGAAAACTTCCCAGTCTTCCATGGTGGGAATCAGATATTCCTCATGCAGTCCCCGATCGCGGGCGGTGGCCGCCAGCTCTTCCGCAGCCGCGATGCACATTTCGTCGGTAATGGTGCGCGCCATGACGTCCAGGGTACCGCGGAAAATTCCCGGGAATCCCAGAGAATTGTTCACCTGATTGGGAAAATCGGAGCGTCCGGTGGCCACAATACGGGCACCCGCTTCTTTCGCCTCCCAGGGCCAGATTTCTGGTACCGGATTGGCACAAACAAACACGATCGGATCTTTGGCCATGTCGGCAATCCATTCTTTTTTAATGACATCGGGACCCGGTTTAGAGAGAGCAATCACCACGTCCGCGCCTTTCATGGCCTCGGGAATGTCCCCTTTTACCTGTTTCTCGTTGGTAATTTGGCAGAAATGCCATTTTTCCTTGAAATCGCTGTTTTTAATGTCGTCCCGATCGCGATGCAAAATCCCTTTGGAATCCACCATGATGATCTTCTTGGGATCCACCCCGGCCAGAATCATGACCCGGGCAATGGCAATATTGGCGGCGCCGGCACCAATCATGGCCACTTTGACCTCGTTCATCTTCTTTCCGACAATAATCAAGGCGTTGATGAGACCGGCCACGGTTACCGCTGCCGTCCCCTGCTGGTCGTCGTGCCAGATGGGAATGCGCGCTTTCTCCCGCAGGGTATCCAGAATGTGAAAACATTTGGGCTGCGCAATGTCTTCCAAATTGACCCCACCTAATCCGGGTTGCAGGTACAGAACCGTTTTAATAAATTCATCCGGATCTTTGGTGTCCAGCATGATGGGAAAGGCATCCACGCCTCCCAGATACTTAAACAACAGCGCCTTCCCTTCCATTACCGGTAAACCGGCTTCCGGTCCAATGTCGCCCAGTCCCAGCACCCGGGTTCCGTCTGAGATGACCGCAATGGTATTCCACTTGTTGGTGTGCTGGAAGACCATATCGGGATTCTTCTGAATATCCTTACAGGGCGCCGCGACACCCGGCGTGTACCAGACCCCAAAACTCTCCATACCCCAAATATGGGCTTTGGGTATGACTTCGATTTTGCCACGATAAAAAGGATGCAATCGCATGGCATCCTCAGAAGGTTTTTGCGCTTTTTTAATCAATTCCTCTTTCGTGGCTTGCTTCATTTCTTCCATAATTGACCTCCTAAAATAGTTAATGTGTTCAATGCAATCTTCATTTTCCTGGAACTTTTTTCATAGCCAGAATTTTTCACTTTTTCTTTCTTTTTTTGATAGCGGGAAGCAGAATTCGCACTGTGGTTCCCTGCTGGGGAACGCTGCTGAGTTGAATCGTGCCTCGATGGTTTTCGATAATTTCCCGCACAATGGCCAATCCCAATCCGGTTCCATGGGATTTGGTTGTGAAAAACGGTTCGTAAACTCGCTCCAGTACTTCGGAAGGAATTCCCGGGCCAGTGTCGTGCAACAGAATTTCCACCTGGTCATCCTGACAGCGGGTCTCCACGGTGAGTTCTCCGTTTTCGCCAATGGCTTCCAGAGAATTTTGCACCAGGTTTAAAAACGCCTGATGCAGCAGTTTTTCGTCGCCCAGCACCAGGCTGGAAGGGCAATCGAATTTTACCCGTACCCGGATGTTGTGACTTTGCAGCGCCCGATCCATGACCAGCAATACCTGATGGAAGACCTCGTGGAGATTGACCGCTTTCATTTGCGGTTTTTTGGGACGGGCAATATTCAGGATATTGTCCAGAATGTTCTCCAGTTGACTGATTTGTTCGCTGATCAGTTCCAGGTACTCGTGTAAGGGCGAATCAGCCGGCAGTTTTTTTTCCAATAAGCGGGCCAGTCCCCCAATGGACACCAGCGGATTACGGATTTCGTGGGCCACCCGGGCGGCCATTTCCCCGATGGCAGCCAGACGTTCCACCCGCACCAGCTTGCGCGTGTTTTCCTCCAGCTTCTGGTACGCTTTTTCCAGCTCCCGCAAACGCTCTTCCAGTCGATTGTACAGACGCACATTCTCGATGGCCAGGCTGGTCTGATGGGCTAAGAGTTTCAGATTGGAAATATCATTCTCATTGATTTCCCTTCCGGTGATGGCATTGTCCGCGATAACCACGCCCAGATCGCTCCGCAGCGAAAAAAGCGGCACCACCACAAAATTCTGCCCACCCAGAATTTCGCACAAATTCTGAGTATCGACCTGTAAACTCAACGCGGGCTCTTCCACACAACGCCCCTGTTTAACCAACAGCGGTTGATGGTGATGTAGAGAGTACACCAGCAGATGCTGTTTTTGTTTCAGGGGAACCACAATGCGCTGCACCTTCCGATTCACGGCGGCGTCTGCACCGGTCAGGTTGATGCGGTAAAATTCCACAATATCCCGGAAAGTGCCAAAGCTGTGCTCCAACTCCCGCCAGAGCTGTCCGGCTTCGTTTTTGTCCGCAGGCCCGATGGCCAGATGACCTTTCAGCACCGCCCGCTCTTCGTCCACCAAGCACAAAAAGGCCCGATTAAAACGCAGCCCTTCCCCGGCGGTAATGGCAATGAGTACCGCCTGGAAAATTTCCTCCAGGTCGTAAGTCGAATGTAAGATTTCGTTCAGCTCGTTTAACTTGGTCAGTCCCAACAGATTATTCCGTAATTCCTCTTCCAGCTTCTTCTGGTCGGTAATGTCTTTTAAAATGACCGAACTTCCCACCACTTCGCCCGCTTCATTCCTCACCAGCGTACGGGTTAAATCCACAAAGAATTCCCGTCCCCATTTGTCCACCCGGCGGGTTTCGTATTTTTGAACAAACCCATCCTGATGAAGCCGTTCGCGTAAAAGAGCCGGTTCATCCAATTCTTTCAGATCCTCCGGTAAGAGCACCGTCACCGGTTTACCGATGATCTCTTCCGGGGCGTAACCGAACAGGCGTTCCGCTCCGGCATTCCAGCTTAAGATGCGGTCGTCGCTGTCCAGAAAAAAAATAGCCTCTGCCGAACTATCGATAATGGAACGGAAAAGTTGCTCTTTTTCCTGGAGAGAATGGCGCGCCACCTCCGAGTCGGTAATATCCAGGGCGAAATTCAGACTGCCCACCACCTCGCGTTGGTCGGACATGACGGGCAGAGCCAGCAGTTCCAGGTAACGGGGAGACGACGAATCGGCCGATTGCTTCTTCAAAACCCGCCGGCAGACTCCTCCCGCTTCCAGTTCTTCCCAGGAATAGCAATCGGGACATTTGTCACTCTCCGACCAGAGCAATTTGTAGCAGAATTCACCTAATCGATCATTCAGGTGGGGAATTTGTGTCAATAAATAGCGGTTCGCCCAGAGGATCCGATCGTCTTTGTCCACCAGGAAAAGGTAGATTGGATCCGAGCGAAACAAGCTGTCGAATTTATTTAAAATGTCGATAACCTCTGAAAATATTTGGCGTTGCGAGACCATCATAAAGTAACTTTTAGCACATTTTGATTTTACAAAAGCCATCTAAAAAATGCAACAAATTTAAATTATTCCTGTATTTCGAACGACAGGAAGGGCCTGGTGCAAACATTCACGATCCCGGATTTCTTAAAAAAATTTGGCCCTCCGGAATCCTTTTCACCCCCAATTTAAGCCCGGAAAATCCTGCTTTTTGTAAAGGAGCCGACCAATCGTTCCGTTCCTGGATCAATTTTCCCGGGGTGGGGAGGTCTTCCAGCGGCGGTGCATCCAGAAATACTGTTCCGGATAGCGGCGAATCCATTTTTCCAGCATGGCGGTGTGCCAGGCGGTTAAAAGCTGCACTTTCTCCTTCAGAGAACGATCGCGAATTTCCGCCATATTCGGATAAGGCACCAAAATGAACCGGTATTTTAATGGAGCCACCCGGACACAGGCGCCAAAATAAAAAGGCGCTTTGCTTTTTGCCTGCATGATGGCGGCTCCCACATGGGTGGATGAGAGGCGATTAAAAAAAGGAACAAACACCCCTCGTTTTCCGGCGTCCTGATCCCCCAACAACGCCACGGCTTTCCCCGCTCGTAGAGCCCGGGTACAGGCATTCACCGCCCCCCGGGGGTAAATAATTTCCATTCCCCAGCGCCGGCGTAAATCCAACATGCGCTGATTCACCAGCGGATTTTTTTGCCGGTTCTGAATCACGATGGAACGATAACCGAAATACTTAAATGCGCCGATGGCCACTTCCCAATTCCCAAAATGGCCGGAGACCATAATCGCACCCTGGCCGGAATCCGGCGGGGGCAACGCCTTCACTGCGCTCATGTCCACCAGTTCCAGCAGGCGCCGTTCGCTCCAGGTGTTCATTTTCATGAACTCCAGCATCATTTGAGCGAAAT
>JAJRXE010000080.1 GCA_024276455.1 Calditrichota bacterium | reverse complement strand
TGGTGCAGCTCCCGCTGCCCTCGCATCTGGACGAACAGCAGGTGATCGAGGCTATCGATCCGCTGAAAGACGTGGACTGTTTTCACCCTTCCAACGTGGGACGTCTAATGATTGGTCAACCGCGCTTTCTCCCGGCTACTCCGGCCGGAGTGCTGGAACTGCTCCGCCGTTCGGAGATCGACCCCGCCGGGAAACACGTGGTGATTCTGGGACGCAGCAACATTGTGGGTAAACCGCTGGCCAACATGCTGGTGCAAAAGCAGTCCGGTGCCAATGCCATTGTGACGGTGGTGCACACCGCCGCCAAGGATCCGGCCTTCTACACCCGGCAGGCGGACATTCTGGTGGCCGCCATGGGACGCCCGGAATTTGTGACCGCCGACATGGTAAAAGACGGGGTGGTGGTCATCGACGTGGGGGTGAACCGGGTGGAAGCGGACAACGAAAAAGGTTACCGGTTGGTGGGCGATGTGGCTTTCGAAGCGGTCGCCCGCAAAGCCGCCGCCATTACGCCGGTGCCCGGCGGCGTGGGTCCCATGACCATTGCCATGCTCTTGAAAAATACCCTGCGGGCGTTTCACCTCCAGGTTGGTGAATAAAACCCGTTTTACTCGACAACGAGAAATATTGCAATTCCCTCGCAGAATCCGGGGACGAATCCCAGATCTCAAATAAATTCCATTGACCAGAACCAAATTCCCAAAGTGAAGAATCTTCCAGTTTTATTCCTTAATTCATCGGAAAAGTTGAAAATTTTTGATTTTTGATCTGCAATTTTTGATTCCGGATTGGAATTTGGAGTTTAAGTTTTACTTTGGGAGTTTTTGCTTGCAAAAATATCTCTGAAAATTTTATCTCGAGGAATCCCATGAAAAACAAAAAACGTTTTGGCGATTGGGGCGAAAAGGTGGCTAAAAATTTTCTGGAGCGGAAGGGATTCCGAATATTGTTTGAAAAATGGCGGGCGGAGCGGGGAGAAATCGATCTGGTTGCCCGCGAAGGCGATTGCGTGGTGTTTGTGGAGGTGAAAACCGGTTCTTCGGAACAGTACGGACCGCCGGAGCTGCGAATCACCGAGCGAAAGAAACGGCAATTGTACAAGCTGGGATTGGCTTTCCTGCAGCGAAGCGAGGAGTTAGGGATCGAGGCCGAATCGTACCGGTTTGACGTGGTGGTGGTGGACGGAACCCCGGGCGACTACCAGATTCGCCATTACCCCAATGCGTTCTACTTGTGAGCTTGAAACTGAAACCTGAAAATTTTAAACCTTACTCCTTCTTCCCCTCTTTCTCCTCTGCATTATCTTCTTTTTTCTTTTCCTGCTTTTTAGAGACTTCTTTGCGAAATTCCCCGGCCCGTCGGGCAAAGGTGCGCAGTTTGTTTTCCACCAGGCAATAAAGAGTGTCGCGGCGGAATTTGCCGTTTTTCAACCGTTTGCCCGCTTCCCGCCCGGTGAGAATTTTTAGCCCGTCTTCCACCGTGTCCACCGCCCAGATGTGAAATTTGCCCTGCCGTACCGCTTGAATGACTTCATCCTTGAGCATTAAATGGGCGATGTTGCTGCGGGGAATAATCACACCCTGCTCGCCGGTAAGACCCTTGGCTTTGCAAACGGCGTAAAACCCTTCGATTTTTTGATTCACCCCGCCAATGGCCTGGACCTCGCCATTCTGGTTCACCGAACCGGTGACGGCAATGCCCTGTTTAATCGGCACTCCGGCCAGGCTGGAAATCAGGGCGTAAAGCTCGGTGGACGAAGCGCTGTCCCCATCAATCATGGAGTAGCTCTGCTCGAAGGTCAAACTGGCCGAAAAAGAAAGCGGAATGTACTCCCCGAACTTGGAGTTGAAAAAACCGGAGAGAATCATTAAACCCTTGTCGTGAATTTTGCCGCTCAGACGGGCTTTGCGCTCAATATTGACCACATTCTCGTTGCCAATGTAGGTTTTGGCGGTAATCCGGTTGGGACGTCCGAAGGTGTAATCGCCCAGGGTAATAACCGAAAGTCCGTTGATTTGTCCCACTTTCTCGCCGGTTACATCGATACGGTAGATGTCCCGCTCAATCATCTCCTGTACCTTTTCTTCCACCATGCTGTGCCGGTATTCGTGTTCCCGGATGGCCTGTTGAATATGTTTGTCCTTCACCAGCGCGCTGCCTTCCTGGCGGGCCCAATAGGTGCCTTCGCGAATGATACTGACCAGGGCGCCAAAGCGCAGGCTGAGCTTCTTCTGATCTTCTACCAGGCGGTGGCCGTAAGCTACTACTTCTCGCACTGCCGTGCGGTGGAAAGGTAGCAAATTTTCCTCGTCGCAGACTCGTTTAATGAATTTGGCGTACTGCAGAATACTTTTCCGGGTGGAATCGGTCTCGTAGTCAAAATCGGCCCGGATTTTGAACACTTTGGTGAAATCTTCGTCGTAAGCGTTCAGCAGGTAATAAATGTAGTTCGAGCCAATCAGAATGACTTTCAGGTTCAGGGGAATCGGTTCCGGTTTCAGTGCCGCGGAGGGCATGAATCCGTACAGCTCCGACACATCCTCGATGCGAATCTCCCGGGTTTTGATGGCCCGTTTCAGGGCGTCGTAAACAAAGGGATTCTTCAAAATCTGAAAAGCGTCGGTAATCAGGTAACCGCCGTTGGCACGGTGCAGACTTCCACTTTTAATCATGGTGAAGTCGGTGGTCTGGGCACCCATGATCATTTCCCGCTCGATGCGACCGAACAGGTTGTTGTAAGTGGGATTCGGCTCGTAGATTAGCGGTGCGCCTTTGGAGCTGCTGTGATCGACCAATACGTTTACCTGGTAGCGTTTGAAATGACGGGGACCGTCGTGGTGCAGCTCCGGTCGTTCTTCCTCTTTCTTGATGTGAGTCAGAAACTCATTGATGTTGTTAATAATGTCGCTGGCCACCCGATCCAGATATTTCACAATCTCCGGAAAATCGTGATATTCTTCTTTCAGATCATTCACGTAGCGTTCCACAATAAAGGTGGCAATGCGCTCGTCCAGGCGGCGCAAGTCCTGTTGCGCCTGGCGTTCTAATTTCACCATCTCGCGCACCGCATCGTT
>JAJRXE010000079.1 GCA_024276455.1 Calditrichota bacterium | reverse complement strand
TGGGGATTGGAAATCGGCGTCCTCTCGGAAGTGCACCGGAATATCAGTTTAAATCGGGTGGCCCAGGTGGACATTGCCAAAGTGTACGAACACAAGCACCAGAGCATTTACTGGAACGACACCGACAAAGGGCTGTTGAAAATGGCGACCGATATTGCCAAGTCGCTGTTCCGAACCCTGGCCTCGCAGGGAGTGGTTTTTAGCAACGAATTTTTTGTGACCCTGAAGTCCACTTATCTGCGTACTGCGCGGGATTTTATTGCCCGCTATGCCATGGATGCTTCCTTGAACGGATTGAATTACGACCGGCACGAAGAGGCCAAAACCGCAGAAAGTTTTGTTCAGAGCATTATGCGGGCAGGACAGGAACTGCTGGAAGCCCCTTACGAAACCTCCCTGATTCCCAACTGGAACCGGGTGATTGACGCCGAACCCAATATTTTTGACATGCTGATCGACACCATTGAGCTGGACAACCGCTGATTGAATAGAACATCCGGTGGCGAAAGAGGGAGAAGACTCAGCTTCTCCCTCTTGCTGTTTGGGCCGGTAGAACCTTCTGGCAAAACGAACCGGAAGGATTATTTTTCCAGCCAGTCTTACAGCAGGGGAATGACAATTAGCGAGAAAAACAGGGAACCCAGCAATCCGCTGATGACCGCCACAGCAAACGGCTGCAGGATTTCCCCACCGGTGCTCAATCCCAGCGCCAGGGGCAGGAATCCCGCCACGGTGGTGGTATTGGTCATTAGAATAGGACGCAGACGTACCTGACCGGCCGCTAACAGCGCTTGATCTTTGGTCTGGCCGGCTTGCCGGTAGCGAGTGGTGAAGTCCATGAGCAAAATGCCGTTGTTGACCACAATGCCCAACACGGTGATGGTTCCCATGAAGGAAGAGAGGTCGAAGCTGGTACCGGTAAGCCACAGCCCGAACATACCGGAAGTGAAGGAGAAGATGGTTCCCAGAAAAATGGCCAGGGCAGTGGCGAGCCGATTGAATTCGAACAAAAGTACCACAAAAATTAGCAGCGCGGCAAAGCCTAATACCAGGGCTAGCTGGCGGAAAGACCGCAACTGGCTTTCGTAATCCCCGCCCAGATGGACGGTGACACCATAAGGCAATTTCAGCCCTCGAAGGGCCTGTTTAATATCCTGAACGACGCTGCCCAGGTCCCGCCCGGAGATATCCGACAGCACTTTGGCCACCAGACTGCCGTTTTCGTGGAGAATGGCGGCCTGCCCTTCCCGCACCCGAATGGTGGCAATCTGCCGCAGCGGTACCATCGTACCGTTTGGAGAGAGTAAGGGAAGTTCTTTGAGAGCGTCCAGATTGCTCCGGAAAATCGGTGGGTAACGCAATCGTACTCCGGCCAGGCGCATTCCCCGTCTCACGTAGGTGACCACCCGTCCCCACAGCGCTGTTTCCACCAATTTTTGCACCTCGCCGGGACGAAAACCCAGTTGAGCGGCCTTTTCGTGATCTACCTGCACATCGAATTCCGGTTCCGAAGGGAGCTCTGCCAATCGAAGTCCCACCAGACCGGGAATCGGTTTCAGCTTCTCGTAAATTTGCCGGGCGGTTTTCTGCAACACCTCCTGATCGTTCCCGAAAATCATCAGATCGATGGGTTTTTCCTCACCGGCTAAATCTTTCAATCGATCCGGCAGTACCTGCACGAAGTCCATGAACAAGCCTGGCACCCGGGTAGAGATCTGGCGGTGGAGATCGTCCATGATCTGAAAGGTGGAGCGCCGGCGATCCTCACGCAGAGTGATCAGAAAATCGCCCTCGTTGGCCGGATGGCGGTGAGCAATGCCCCGCCCGGTGCGCCGGGAATACGCCTGTACAGCCGGATCGTTTTTCAAAATGGCTTCTACTTCCTGCAACATCCGGTGAGTCTCCTCCAGAGAGGTGCCCGGAAGCGCCTGGTAATCTAACACGAAAGTGCCTTCGTCCCACTCCGGAAGAAAACCGGAAGGCAAGCGGGGAAATAAAAATACGCTTAAAATGGTAATAAACAGTAACGCCAGCAACCCCACCCATTTCCGCCGCAGGAAAAAATGGAGAATTTTTTGGTATTGCCGCCGTACCACGGAGAAAGAGTCCGGATGGGTTGTTTTCGCCGGGGTGTCTTTTAGGAACAGAGAAGTAAAAATGGGCGTAATGCCAATGGCCAGAATCAGGGAAAGAAAAACGGCGATGGCCAGGGTAAGCGCCATGGGTTTAAAGAATATACCCGTCAGGCCGGAGACGAAGATCAACGGGACAAAAACGATGACAGTGGTGAGGGTGGCGCCAATCATGGGCGGCAACACTTCGGCCGCTCCGCTGACAATGGCGGGGCGGAGGGATTGCCCTTCCGAGCGATGGCGAATGATGTTTTCCACCACCACGGTGGCGTTGTCCACCAGGATGCCCAGCGCAGCGGCAATCCCGCCCAGCGTCATGATGTTTACCGAAAGGTCGAAAAGGCGCATGAATAAGAAAGACATCAGCATGACCAGCGGCATAAACAGAATGATGGACCAGGAAGCCCGGAAACTGCCCAGAAAAATCAGTACGATGAGGGAAATGATGAGCATTCCGGCAAGAATGTTTTCGCTCACCCCGACGATGGACCGTTTTACAAACGCTTCCTGATCGTAAGTTTTCACCAGATGGATGTCCGGGGGCAGGCTGGGGTTCAGTTTGCGAATCAGACGATCGATGGCATTGCCCACTGCCACCCCGTTGGCGTTGGGCTGTTTCAGCACGTCGATAATGACGGCGCGGTGCCAGTTAGCGGTGGTGATAATGTATTCTTCTTTACTGGTGAGAACAACCCTGGCCAGATCGCCTAATTTTACGGGAACCCCATTGCGAGATTCCAGCACGGTGTTTTCAAGGTCGGCCACCGTACGGAACAGGTCGTTCTGAAATCCGAGATGGATGCGGTAATGATCGGTGACTTTGCCCAGAAATTTGACCCGGTTCATTTCGCGCAAGCGTTTTTCGATGGTGAGGGGGGAGATGCGGTAGAAGGCTAATTTTTCCGGTTGCAGTTGTACCCGGAATTCCGGCCGCTCGCCGCCGTACACCTCTATTCGGTACACCCCCGGCACCCCGGACAGCAGAGGACGAATGCTAAACTCCGCCAGCTCGCGCAACTGCCGCTGGCTGCGCCGGTCGGAGTAGATTGCGTAGCAGGCCATGGGGTAGGCGCTGGTGGTCATGCGTTTGACCAGAATCCCGGTTCCGGGAGGGAGCTTGCCCCGAATATCGCTGATTTTGGCCTGCACCAGCTGGTAGGCCTGCATCAGGTCCACATTCCAATCGAAATACAGTTCAATCTCGGCGTAGCCGCGGCTGGTTTTGGAACGAACAATCCGAACGCCCTCCACGTTGCGCAACGCATCTTCCAGTGGTTTGGTGGTGGTAATTTCCATGTCGGTTAACGGTGCGTAGCCGCGTTCCAGTTGAACCAAAATTCGGGGGAAGGTGGCATTGGGAAAAACGCCCGCCGGCATGCTGAGCATGAAAACAATGCTCCCGGCCAGCAGAATGGCCAGTACAAACAATAAGGCCAGGCGATGACGCAGCACCAGTTGCAGAAGCCTGTTCATGGGTGTTGCACCTCCACAGCCATGCCATTTTGTAGTTCAAAATTTCCCAAAACGACCACGCTGTCCCCCTCGGCCAGCCCGGAAAGAACAACGGTTTGAGACCGATTCTGCAGACCCGTTTTCACGGCCCGGCGTTGAGCAATGCCCCGCTGCACCACAAAAACGTAAGCTCCGGCAGGGTCCTGGAGCACCGCATCCCGGGGAACTAACAGCGCCTCGGGGGTACTCTTTACGATGATCCGGATGCGGGCGAACAGATCGGCTTTCAGCCGCCGGTGGGGATTGGGGAGCAACGCCCGCATTTCCGCCGTCTGGGTGGCCGGATCTACCGTCCCGTTGATGGCGCCGATGGTGGTGGTGAACGTTTCCTCCGGCAAATCCGGAAAGGTGACGGTTATTGTTTGGCCCACTCGCACTTCCGGAAGGTAGGCCGCCGGTAAATCTCCCCGCAGAAAAAAGGAGGAATCATCCAGGATCTCCAGAATGGGTTCTCCTGCCGCCACCACGTCTCCGGCAAAGCGGAATTTGCGGGTTACCACCCCGCCAATGGGCGCCCGCAGAGAAATGGGATGCATTTCTTTCTGCAGGAAAGAAGTGGTACCGTCCGCCGCCTGCTGCAGCGCCTCCGCTTTAGGGCTGCGAATAACGGCAACCACCTGTCCGGCGGCAACCCGATCGCCTTCTGCCAGCGAAAGCGTGGCAATCCGCCCGGGAAATTGACTGCTGAGAGTGGTAACCTGACGCGGCAGCAACCGCCCGTAGATGGTGAGGGTTTTCTGCAGCGTACCGAGTTGAACCGGCACGGCTTTGACCGGCACCCGGCTTGTCGGTTCTCCTTCTTTCCCGTCGCCGGACTGGTTGCGGCCACAGGAAACCATGGTTAGTGCAACGGCACAAAAAATCAGAATCCAGCGTTTCATTCCGTTTCTCCTGCTTGACCAATCAGGTGTTCAATTTGCGCTTCAATTAGATGCAGGGTAAAAATCAATTTTTCCCGGGAGACCCGGGCTTCGAAGAGGGCTTGTTGGGCCAGCAGCACCTCGGTGTTGCCGGTTGTTCCGGCCCGGTAATTTAGCTCGGTGTACTGGTAAGTTTTCTGAGCCTGGCGAATGGTTTCCTCCTTTAAAGCGAGCATTTTGCTGAAGCGGCGGAGGCGAGTCAGGAGGGTTTGTAAGCGGGTGCGCAGATTCAGCCACAGAGCCGCCCGGGTGGCCTGCAGGGCGCCGGCCTGCAACTGCAGCGCCTGGGCCCGTTGTTTGCGCTTTCCCCAATCCAGAATGGGGAGCTGGATGCTGCCGGCAATGGTGGCATAGTCGCCGTCTGAAGTGGGATCGTTGTCGAACGTGTACCCGCCGCCCAGGTACAGTTTGGGGTAGCGGCTCTTTTGCTCCAGATTGGCCTGCAGATTGGCCTGTTTGCGCTGCTGCTCCAGAATCGCCAGGGCGGGATTCTTTTCCAGGCGGCGGAACAGCAGCGTGTCCGGGACCAGAGCAACTGCGGAATGGAAGTCCGGCGGCACTTCCAGCGAATCAATCTCCGAGGCCACAAGGCCGGTGAGATTGGCCAGTTCAATCCGGTAAGCCTCCGTTTCCGCTTCGGCGGCCAGAATGCTTTCCCGCACCCGGGACAATTCCCGCTGGGTGGTGTAAAGGTCCAGGCGGTCAATCTGTCCCAGCCGGAAGAGTTGCTCGCTGACCTGCAAGTGGTGCGCCAGGTAACGTTCGGAAGAGCGGGCAATGCGTCCGGTCTCCTGCGCTGCCGCCAGGCGGAAATAGGCCTGTTTTACCTGCAGGATGAGGTCCAACCGATTTTGCCGGGAGCGCAGCCGGGCAATCTCCTCTTCGCTCGCGCCAATCTCTCGCAATTTCCCGACCCATTTACCCACATCCCAGACGAAAAACAGTTGATTATTGAGTGTTCGGTAGGTGTACGGCTGGTAGAAAAAGCCGTTCCCCCGGAAAAGAAAATCCAGACGGGGAAGGGACTCGCTTTGCAAACTGCGGGTTTCCGCCGTTTTGCTTTCCTCCGCTTGACGAAATGCTTCCCGGGAAGGGTGGTGCTGCAAAGCCGCTTCGATGCAGCAGCGGAGAGTGAGTCCCTGCGCCGGTAACAGCGTTGGGGCAATGAGAAGCCCAAACGTCAGGGTGACCATGCCAATGAAATGCGAAGACCTTTTGCTCATTTCTTGCCCTGCTTTTGTGAACGTTGTTCGCCGATTTCGGGAATCCCTCCCATCGCCGCCCGCCTGCGGACAGTTTGTCGGAAGCACCGCCTTCCGGTCGCTTGGCCGAAGCCGGAGTGTTTGGATGCGGTCCCACCCGTTTTACAACACAAATCGCCAGATTAATTTCGTCAACACGGTGGTGTTGGAGAATTTGAGTTGCGGTTCCGTCGTGTCGATGCTCTGGTTCACCACAAAATAGAAGTTAGTGCCCGGGGTGGGAATCCAGTTCACCCGGAAGTTCAGTAAAATGAGATTTTCCTCGTTGTTCCACTGCCCGAACAAAGAACCGAACAGATCGGGATTCACCGCCAGGTCGATTCGTCCGCCCACCTCGGTAACGGTAAAACTGCCCTGCGGCAGGCTGATGTAATTTTGGGTGATGTCCGGGCTGATGATCAGGTGCTTGTTGATTTTAAAGGTGCTGCGAATGAACCATTCGGTGCGTTTGCCGTCGTAAAAATCGCCCCAGTTCAAAAAGAAAAAAGCGGCGATCGGCCGACCCCGGAAAGTGGCAAACTGCAGTTCGTAGCGGGTGAACCAGTACTCGCCCGCCGGAATGATCACCCCGTCGTGAATCTCGAAATCTTCGGTCAAATTTTCCGCCCGCCGCTGAATGTTGGATTCGAAAAATTCGCCGCTTTTCAGGGTGAATCCCAGCGGTCGGAATTCCGACCAGAGCGACTGCAGCTGGTGGGTCTGGTCGTCGATGTAGTAATTGAAATCGAACGGCTTGAACACCAGCCGCTGCACAAACGGCAGGAACCGGGGACGCGGTTTAATCCGCAGGTCCGCCATGATCATCTGGTAGTTGTGGCGGCGCAGAAATCCGACTTCGGGATTGAACCCGGCGCTGGCACGGTCCCAGATGGTGGAGAAGTCGATGAAGTCGTTCGGAAAATCCAGAAAAATCCGATGCGCCAGACCGGTTTTCTCCGCCCGGTCGGAGGTGTAGCTCTGAGCAATGGCGCCGCCGACCGCCAGGGTTTTGTCTCCGAACATCTCGGAGGTGGAATACAGGAAGTCCGCTCCGTAAACGCTGTTCTGCCGTCCCGGTTCGAATTTTCCCACCCCGATGAGGCCGATGCTGGACTGCTGCCAGATGTCCTGTTTCCAGCGCAGCACTGTATAGTTGGTGGTGGGAATGGTGTCCTTTCTGGCGGTTTGAATGCTCATGCCGCCCAGAGTTGTGTGACCGGTTTTGCCCAGCAAGCGGGCTCCCACAATAATGGGAATGGTGGAACGGTCTGGCGCCAGCCCAATCCGGCGGCTGTAAAAGGGTTGAATGCTGTGCCCCAGACCGAAATCGAAATAATTGCGCCCCTCCAGAAAGAATTCCCGTTTCTCCGGGTAGAACAAGGAAAAGCGGGTCAGATTCACCTGCATGCGGTCGGACTCCACCTGGGCAAAGTCGGTGTTGGCGGTCAGATTCAGTTTCATGGTGGGGGTGATTAAATAGTTGATGTCTCCGCCCACATGTCCTACCCCGTTGTTCGTTCCGTCTCCGTTCATCTCCACTCCGGTAATGCCGTACGGTTTGAGCTCCACCAGGGTAACGCTGCTAATTCCCCGAATCCCGGTGAGCAGTCCGGCCCGGGCTACCTGCTCGATTTCCGAATCCCGCGACCAGCCCTGCCAGAGAACCTGCTCGCGTTTGCGACGGATGTTGCGCTCGAAATTGATTCCCCAGACCTGCTCTTCCGCCGTGCTAAATTTCAGGGTGGAAAACGGAATGACGAATTCCGCGAACCACCCCCTCGGGGTGCGGCGGGTTTTCACCGTCCAGACCCCGTCCCAGGCCTGGTTAGTGGATTGGCCGTTGTCCTGTACCAGCGCATCGTAGCGAGCCCCGTTGGGATTGGTCACAAACAGGTAGCCGTTGCGCAGGTCGTGGTAGGTGTCGATGATGATCTTG
>JAJRXE010000078.1 GCA_024276455.1 Calditrichota bacterium | reverse complement strand
GGCCATCACGGCCGCGGGCAGCGGCTGCATGGCCGCCCTGGACGCCCAGCACTTCCTGGCCGAAATGGAGTACCAGAAGAACCAACAATAATTTCCCTTCCCAATAGATGAAAAAAAGCCAGCCCGGCAACGCGCTGGCTTTTTCGTTTTGTTTAGCCGGAAAGGCCGTGAACGGCTTGAGAAATGTTCGGGGGGGAATTTTATTTCTTCTTCACCGCAAAGAGCGCGAAGAAGGCGCAGAGAACGCCGAGGGAAAATCCCTCGATCCGGGTGCTGCGGACCAATAAACCATCCTGTGCCGTTATCTCTTCTTCCAGATAGATTCTTTGTCTCCATAAATGGAGACTCAAAATGACGGTTGCATTTTAAATGGTCAAATTTTCAATCCCCAATCCCCCGACGGGGTCTCTACAGGACAAATTTCGAATTTCAAATTTTACCGCAGTGAGCGCAGAGAAAAAATCCCAAATTTCAAATTCCAAATCCCAAATAAATCTCAATTTTCAATTTCCAGTTTCGAGTTTCCCTTTTCAAATTTTCAGGACAATCCCGTATTACATCGTCTTCAGGGTTTCAATAATTTCCTCGTGGGTGGGGAAGCGGAATTCTTTTTTCTTGGAGAAAATGAGCACCCCGTCGGCTTCCACTTCGAAGACCCCACCGGCGGATTTAATGAGCTCCGGCTCGAGGTTGAATTCCTTTTTAATCGCTTCTGCCAGACTGGCAGCTTTGGGGTAGTAGTTTCATTCCACGCAGTATTCAATGCTGATTCGTTTGACCATGGTTTCCTCCTTGTGTTTGTTAATGTTCTCTTTTCGTTCAAGCGATTCCGCCTACATTATCGAATGCAGCGGTAAATTATAAAGCAAATAGTCCTGAAAAACAATTCGCAAGTTCGATTTTATCTCCCGTTTGCTGTTCAGAATGTAGAGGTAGTGGTTGAGTTGAAAAATCTGTTCTTGCACCCGCTGAATGGGCAGGTCCTTCAGGCTGCCAATGCCCTTGCGTTTGATGAGCTCTTCTTCAAACATCAGCACGATTTTGTCCTTCACCCGCAGGTGGGTGTCGTCCAGAAAGATGGCGAGGTCCGGTTTGAGTTCACCCAGCCGCAAGAGGAATTCGCCAATTTCGGGATTGTGGATGCCTTTGGGCGGAGCGGATTTTACCTCCAGGTAGAGCAGGCGTCCCAGCCAGTTGGCGAGGACGTCGAAGTCGCCGCCCACCCGGTTCCCCCGCAAGCTAACGTGAAAAATGGCGGGGGCCTGAAATTCCACGTTAAGAATGGTGGCCACCAGCCATTCGAACAGGTCGCCCATCTGAAGGTGTTCCGGTACCTGCAGGAAGAAGCGTCCCCGGCGCTCCGCCACGATGCCCAGGGCGGAAAATTCCGCCAGAATTTTCCCGGCGCTCTCCGCGGAACAGTAGTGCAGCAATTGTTCCAGGGCAGCACCCTCCCGGCGGTGCGCAAATAAATCGTAGAATAGCAGCCGTACGGAATAGCGCCGCAACAGGCGGTAGAAGCGGTAAATTTTCTCCGGATCGGAAAAGGGGAGCAGCTCCAGCGCCCGGGAAACTTCCTGAAAACCGGCCGGCTGGAATCCCCGCCCGAACAGCAGTGGCAGCACCTGCCGGGCCTGAGGCTTTTCCCGGGAAAAGAGTTGCGCAAATTCCGGCGGCGGATTCATGCGGTGCAATCCCCTGACGTTTGGTTCTGCCCGTTGACCAGATTAATTTAACCCTTCTTGCCGGCAGGAAGAAGCAAAAAAAGCAAATTGGGGACTTCGGTGCCGGCGGATTAAAATTACCCTTTTATTTTCGGGGTTAAAATTCTAAATTTCAATGATCTGTTGGCGGAAAAAAACCATTGCTTCAAAGCAGACTGGAGGGACAGACATGGAATGGCGGGAAATTCGCGGTGGGTTTGTGGTACGGTTGGAGCGGGGAGAAGCTCTTCCGGAGGAGCTGGTCGATTTTGCCCGGGAAAAGGGGTTGGCCGCGGCGTTTGTGAGCGGATTGGGGACGTTGCAGGCGGTGGAATTAGGTTATTACGATCTGCAAGCGAAAGCCTATATTCGCCGTCAGTTTCCCCGGGCATACGAATTGACCTCCCTGACCGGAAATTTGACCTTCCTGGAGGAAGAACCGTTCTGGCATCTCCATGCCGTGCTGGCCGACCGAGAATTCCGGGCGATTTCCGGGCACCTTTTCCGGGCGACGGTGGCGGCAACCGCCGAGCTACTGCTACTGACCCAGGAGGAACGCATTGAGCGGAAGGCGGATCCCGAAACTGGCTTGAAACTGTGGGCGCTGTAAACGGATTGCTTGGCGAAAGGAAAGGCATTAGCGGCGTATGCGGACCAAACTGATTGGACTGGCCAAATTACTGGTGGCACTACTGCTTCTCACCGTGTTGTACCGCCAAGTAAACGTTGGGAAATCGCTCTGGATTTCTCTCCGCCACGCCCAGTGGAGCTATCTGCTGGTGGGAGCAGTTCTGCTGGGCGCCAATCTGGGGGTACAGTTCGCCAAGTGGTTTTACCTGCTCCGCATTCGCTATCCGGACGTGGCAGTGCGTTCAGCTCTGGGATCGCTGCTGTTCGGGTTTACCCTGGGTCTGGTAACGCCGGGGAATCTGGGGGAACTGGCCCGGGCCCTCTACATTCGCGATCTGAATCGCTGGACCGTGACCGGTTTGAACATTGTGGACAAGCTCTTTAACCTGTTGATTTTTTTTACCGCCGGGGTGCTGGCTTTGTTGTACCTGGCGTTCTCTCTGGCGGTATTTACCTTCCCGCTGCGCCTGGCACTGGGGGCGCTGGCCCTGACGCTCGTTGGGGGGCTCGGGTGGGTGGCCTTCCATCCGGAGGTGGTGAAACGCCTGGCGGAAACCCACCTGAAAGGCTCCCGTCGGGAGAAATGGGGGGTGCTACTGGAGGGTTTGACCCATTTCCGAGCCCGCCATTCCGTCGTCATGCTGCTGCTCGAGGGGCTCTGGTTGCTGGTGATTTGCGGGCAGTACTATTTCTTTCTGCGGGCGTTTACGCCGGCCGCTTTTCCCGAAACGGTGGTTGCCGTCAGCGCCCTGCTGTTTACGAAAATGGTGCTGCCAATTTCTCTGGGCGACCTGGGCATCCGCGAAGGGGCGGCGGTCTTCTACTTCGCACTTTTTGGCGTGCCCCGTTCCGCCGCTTTTCTGGCCGCTTTTCTGGTGTT
>JAJRXE010000077.1 GCA_024276455.1 Calditrichota bacterium | reverse complement strand
GGCTTTTTTAACATTGCGGCAGGTCTGCACAGTATTGGCGTCGGATTGCTTGAAGATCCGAATGTAAACGCTCTCGTTGTAGTTTGCCCGAACATCGCCCACCATTTCTTTGTAACCGTCTTCCACCACCGCCACATCTTTTAAAAGCAATGGCCCGTTGCGGGTGTATTTCAGTACCACATTCTTAATCTGCTCCAGCGAGGTGTATTCGCTGCTGATTTTTAGATTAAAGTTCGTGGTGCGAGTCTCGATATGTCCGGCCGAGAACAGGGCGCCCTGCGCCCGGATAGCGTTGGTTACATCCACCGGAGAGAGCATATGAGCCGCCAGACGCGCCGGATTCAGTTTTACATTGATCTGCCGCTCCAATCCTCCGGCCGTTTCTGCACTGGCCACCCCTTCAATGCGTTCCAGCAACGGTTCAATTTTATTCTCGCCCAGCTGGCGCAATTCGGCTGGCCCCATGTACGGCGAGTTCAACACCAGAAACTGTACTGGGGCCATGGAAGGATCGAAAGCAAACGTTAACGGCTCACTGGCTTCATCCGGAAGAAAATCCCGCACCAGATCAATCCGCTTGCGTACGTCGTTTTCCGCCTGTTCCATGTCGGTGCCCCAGTCAAATTCCAGCAGGGTAATACACACCCCCTGCGATACCTGAGAATGCACCTTTTTAACGTTTTTGGTGGCCGAAACCGCCTCCTCGATGGGGCGCGCCACCAGATTCTCCATGTCTTCCGGCCCCACTCCCTCGTAGGTGGTAATAATGCCCACCACCGGAAACTGAATGTTGGGGTAAAGATCGACCTTTAGCTGAGTGTACGAAAAAAGGGCAAATCCGATAATAATCAGGTAAATCATGCTCAAGGTAACGCGCCGTCGAATGGAAAATTCCACCAGTTTCATTTTTTCCCTCACCGATTAATCAAATGGACTTCTGGTAATTCATTGCATCCCTCTCTTTGTCCGGGTACCGTCGTTTATTTATTCTTCTCCCGGACTTACGATATGGACTTTTTCTCCGTCTTTCACCACTTTTTGCCCCACCACAATCACCTGATCGCCAACCCGAAGGCCCTGCAAAATTTCCACCCGTCCGCGGGATTCGATCCCGGTTTTTACCGGGCGAAGCCGGGCCACGCTGTCTTCTACCACAAAGACAAACCGGCGTGGCACCGTGTAGGTCTCTCCGGTTTGCGGATCCACTTTCAATTCCGTCCGGGTAATCACCGCATTGTCCGGCACCACCAGCGTTTGCCGGTGGAATTCCGTGGTGATGTAAAAACGCCCAAACATGCCCGATTTCAACTCTCCCTGTTTGTTTTCGAAACTGACCACCACCCGGAAAGTCCGGCTCTGGGGATCAATGGTAGGGTCAATGCGGGTCACCTTTCCGTAGAAACGTTTTCCGGGGTAATTTGGAAAAAGTCCCAGCACCGGCTGCCCGATTTTCAATCGACCGATGTGAATGTCCGGTACGTAGAGCTCGGCTTTCACCAGGCGATTGTTTACAATCCGGGTCACCGGCTGCCCGGCAGGAATCATTTCTCCTACCTCAAAATTAAACGTCCCCACCATTCCGTCGAAAGGTGCACGAATGAAGGTGTTGTCGTACTGTTCTTTGCTTTGCAAATAGGCCGCTTTCGCCCGTCGTAAACCGGATTCGGCATCCTGGTAAGTCGCTTTGATTTGATCCCATTGTTGCTGACTAATCGCCTTCTCCTGGTACAACCGTTCGAAACGCTGGTAATCGCTTTTAACCTGCTCGAATCGCGCTTGGGCCGAACTCAATGCTGCCTTCGCCTGCTTCAAAATTTCCTTCCACAAGTCGTTGTCCTGTACGGCAATCACCTCGTTTTTGCGGACCCAGCTCCCCACCGGCTTGCGAATTTCCACCAATTTCTCCGCAATGGTGCTGTACACCAGCGCATCGTGTCCGGCTTCCAGTCCCCCGGTAACTTCCAGGTAGGTGGCAATGGAGTCCGCCTTCAGGATAAAGGTCCTCACCGGAACAACAATTTCTTTTCCGGTTTCTCCCCCTTTCGAACAGGAAAGTAAAACCACCAATCCGCCGATTAAAAGAAGAGCAAGAATCTTTTTCATCATCTATCTCCTTCCCATTCAATGTTTGTCAGTTTGCCAGATTCGTTTCAGGAGTCCCAGCGCCTTGAGCAACCGCAATTGCGAGAGATTGTAGTCGAAGATTCCCTGTTGGTAGCGTGCATCGCTGCTGGTGAAGGCCAGCTGGGCATTTAAGACATCCACCTGGGTGGCCATTCCTTCTTTGTAATTCAAATTGGCCAGCCGCAAAGCTTCCCGCGCCTCCAGATGAGCTTGCTGCAAACTGGAAAGGTTCTCCCTGGCCTCCAGGTATTTCCAATACGCCGTTTCCACCTCCAACAAAATTGCCCGGCGGGTTTGCTCAATTTGTAAGGAGGCCTTCCGATCTACAATGCGGGCCTGCTGGTATTCAATCCCGCGTTTTCCCCCTTCAAAAAGGGGGAACTGCACGGTCAGACCAATATTTTTCACCCGGGTGTAATCGTTCCAGGTGACCCGGGGAGTATTCAACTGAGCCTGGTGTTGAACCATGGCACTGAAAACCACCGAGGGTAAAAATTTGGATGCGGCCAACAATTTTTGCCCACCGGCCACATTTTTTTGCTCCCGAACCATGCGGAGTTCCGGCCGATTTTCCAGAGCCATTTGCTGCAAATCCGCCAGCGTCAGGTCAGGCCGTTCCTGAAAAAACGATTGTATCGCCAGGGTGTCCAGCACCACCAGGGAGTCCCGGGGCGGAATATTGAGGAGGTATTTCAAGTTTTCCAGCGCCAGTTTTTTGGCATTGCGGGCCGAGGTCAAAGGCGCAATCGTTTGAGAATAGCGGGTTTTAGCCCGCAAATAATCCAGTTTCGAGGCGGTGCCGGCCTGGTAAAATTTTTCCACCTGCTCCAGGTTGGCTTTGGCCGCTTCCTGCGCCCGAACATTCACCGCAATCAGGGCGTCCGAAAGAATGATCCGAAAATAAGCCTCCAGGGCTTGAAGCACCACTTCTTCTTCCTTGCCTTCCAACTGGGCTTTCAGAGATTTACGCAGGCTGTTCTGAATCCGACTGTTGGCAATTCGCGCCCCACCCAGAAAGAGGGGATACTGCAGCTGAAAGGCGTGGACAAAATTGAAATCGGTTCCCACTTTGATGCGCCGTCCCATAAAGACAAATTCCGGCAGCTCAATGTTATTAATCCGCTGAAATTGGTAATTCACGGTGGGTAAAAAATCGGCATACGCTTTCCAGCGGTTCAAATTTTGGTAACGGTAGTCCTGGCGCACCATCTGCAGTTCCAGATTCTGCTGGCGGGTCAATCCCACCACATCGTCCCAGCTTAGCGTAATAACTTGCTGGGCACCAACCGGCACCCCCATTAAAAGTAGCCAAACCAATGTAACCATTATCCCCTTTAATCTCATTCCGGCCTCCCTTACGAATTTTGATTAAGAATTCGATCTTTCCAGAGATTAAAAAGATCCTGCATCTTTTTGTCGCTGAATACCTGCCATTCTGGGTGAAAAATCTCCAACACAATCATTAAATTGACCGTTCCCAGAAAAGATGTGGTCAGTAAATCCACATCCAGTTCGGCAGGTACCATTCCCTGCTCCTGCCCCTGAAGAAAGAATGTGCGGACAAAATTGAAACGTTCCTGTTGAATGGCGACCACTTTCTGGCGAATACGCTCCGGCAAAGAAAAGATGTTGAGCACAATAAAGAATCGCACAAAATTGGGGTAGCGCTTAACAAAAGCCTGTTGCGTTTTAATGATGCCGTAGAACCGTTCCAGGTACTGGGTTTGACTCTCTACAAACTCCTCCAGCAATTTTTCCCCCAGCTGGCGGGAAAAATCGATCAGCTCTTCCAGCAATGTTTCTTTGTCTTTAAAATAGTAATACAGGGTGGGCTTTCCCACTCCTACCGCTTCGCAAATTTGTCGAATGGACACCCGTTCGTACCCATGAGTGGAAAATAGTTCCGCTGCAGTGAGAAAAATTCGGGATTTGGTGTCCTGACCGAACTGTTCCAAGGAGTCTTTCATTGTTTCCCCTCTATTATACCGACCGTTCGGTATATAAATTACTCCTATTTTGACGGAAAAACAAAGAAAATGTTTCAAAAATTTTTAAGTTGTTTTTACGAATGGCGGGAAGAAAAAACCCACCCCCTTCTTCACGACCCGTTTAGAGGTCCCGGAGGACAACCGCGAACAGATTCCCGCGTCATTTTTCTCCCCTATTTCTTTTCGGGGGTAGAGCCAGAACCGGAACTGCCGGACTGGGGATTCGGGATTTCTTGCAGGGCCAGGTTAAAAAGGTAATCTTTTAAAAACAGGGTGGAAGTGAATTTTTGGTCGGGGCTTTGCTTCGACTGTACCATAAGGTCGACGCGGACCGGCATCCAATTGTTGTGAATTTTTCGAAATTCCAGGCGGGTGGCAATCCCGCTCACAATCTCTCTTCCCTCATAGATCTGGGAATCCCAGCCGGTACACAACCATTTGCCTTCCACCTCCCGGTAAAAGGGGTAATTTTTTATGGTTTTGTTTCCCATTTGCACGGTGACGCGCAGTAACAAACCCGCCGGAGTAAACAGTTTCTCGACCCGGGTGGCTGACAACCCCTCCCCCACCTGATAATGCACATCGATGGAATCCGGTCCGTAGGAAATCCGTGCATTACCCGGAATATCAATAAAGGGAGAGAATAACAAAAAATTCTGCCAATCCATCAAGCACCCCTGAAACTGGGTTTTCACGGCTTGAATCGCTCGCAACAAATCGCGTTTATTTTCTTCGGTGACGGAATCCGGAAACGGCTGTAGAATGTAGTAAGCCCGCCCTTCTTTCAACCAGACCAGTTTCAGCGGATAGGCGTAAGAGCTGTCGAAATGTTGTTTCGCATAATCGACAAACGTACTGCTGGTAAACAGACAGGAAAAATTTTGCACGTCGCTATTTTCCAGGGTGTGGTAATAGTGCGGTGCTTTCGTTTTTAAATCCTTCCAGGGCATTCTTCCCTGCGCCAACAGGGAGGTTCCCACCCAAATAGCCATCAATCCTAATGTGCAGATCCTTTTCATAAATACAATTCTCCTTCCTTCGTTTCACCCCATTGGGAGAATTTAGAAAATAAAATTCCTTAATGCCAATGGGATTGAGAATTCCCGGAAAAAACGAGACGCATTGTCCCTTTTAATTTAGATTTATTTTGGCAGACGACTCTTTTATTTTTAGATTAAAACAACCGACATTTGAACCGATTATTAAAGCGGCGCATTCAGGTGCGGCCAGGAATTAAAGAACCATCATTACCATTCAACAGGTCAATTCGTTAAACCAAGGAAGGCAGGCAGATAGGTCGTAAGTATTTCCAACGCTGAGGTTTTGCCATGCGATGGTTTTTTACCAAATCCTTCTTCTGGGGATTTTTCGTTAGTCTTATAGGACTCTCTTTTGCCCAGACTCCCCAGCACACTCCGGAGGAAATTCGGGAAATGACCCTAGAAGACCTAATGAATATTCGCATTACTACCTCGTCTAAGACCGAGCAGATGGCCTGGGAAGCACCGACCCAGGTAATTGTTATTTCCCGGCAGCAGATTCAGGAAAGGGGGTACCTGGATTTATTGGACCTTTTACGCGACCTGCCCTATTTTCAAATTCAGTCGGAGCATGGTCACTGGACTAAAGGAGCCATTGTGAACTTACGAGGACATCGAAGCGGCGATTCCGGTAATAACAAATTCTTAATCCTGCAGGATGGTATTAAACTCAGTGACGATGCTGCGGAAGGGCTGTATCTGGGAATGCGCAGCCTTCCTCTTTCTTCGATTGAACAGGTAGAGATTGTTTACGGACCCAACTCCACCCTTTACGGTCGGGATGCCTACGCCGGGATGATCAACCTGATCACCCGTAAAAAACCGCTTGCTTACAGCCAGATTAGTTACGGAACGTACCACTCCTGGCAGATCGCCGGCGGAATGTACCAACAATTCTCCGACGACCTTTCCGGCAATCTTTACTTTACCTCCTATCAGAGCGACGAACAGGATCCCACCGGTATTTCGGAAACGTATTTGCATCGTCACGTATTTCCCGCCCCACCCTACACGGAACGATTTTACCGGGCTTCAAAAAATCTGGCCCTGGATTTCGGTTTGAATTACCGTTCCCTAAAATTCCGTTACCTGCGCTACGATATCGAAGGAAGCGAAACCTACGGTTCCAACCCGGATTTGTACGTAACCGAATATTCCACCGTGGCCGCTCAAAAGAACGAAGTCCTGTCTTTTGATTTTCAGAAAAAATTTGCCACAAATTTTACCGGCTCATTTTACTACATCTACAAAAAATATGAATTTCACCCCCGCACGGCCAATCTGTACACCGACGATTTGAATCGCACCGGCGAATGGGACGCCGACGATTCTACCGTGGTGGTGGATCCCTTTTACGCCTACGGAGGGAGGAAATATTATTATTTCCGCACCCGGGCTCACAAAACAGGAATTAAAATCGAGTACGCTCCCGCCACTCGTCTGAAGAATGTTTCCGGTATCGACGCCCACTACATCTGGGGCATTCCCATCATCAGTGAGGGGAAGGGAGGAAAACCGATCACCACCAAAGCCCAGCGCGATGCCCTGGAGCACCACTACTCCACTGTTGGCCTCTACACCGAATTCCGCTTTTACGCTTCCCCCAACTGGCTTCTTACCATGGGTGGTCGGTTCGATTTAAACAGCGATTACCAGAACATTTTCAACCCTCGCATGGCGGTCATTTACCGCTACAAGAAGCACCTTTTCAAAACCACTTTTGCCACCGGTTATCTGTTACCCAGCGTTACTCAGGTCTATTTCGAAAGCAAAACCACCTTCTCCTGGATTCGGCCCAACTTGCACCTTCGCCCCGAGAAAAATTCCTCCTTCGAATTTGACTGGACTTATTCCCTTGACCATTCGGCAATAAACGCTAATTTTTTCTACAATTGGCTGATCGATGGGATCATCGAAAGCGTGATGACCGGCGATTCGGCGTTTATTCAGGTGGGCGATCAGCGACTCTACGTCCCGGTTCTACAAAGCGAAAACCTGAGCCAGGGCTACCGCTGGGGCTTCAGTCTGGAATTCAAAACCCGGCTGTCTTCCCATTTCGAGGTCCAAACTTTTTACGCTTTCCTTGACGGAGAAGACCTGATTGAAAACACCACCGTCACACTGCGGGATAACCTGATTGCTCCGCACCAGTTTTTTCTTGGTTTGTATTACCGGGCAAAGAAATTCTCCCTTTACGGAAGTTTAAACTGGTTAAGCCAGCGCCGCATCCGCTCCTACCACACCACCACCCAATACGCCGAATTTCTGGATTCCAACGGTTACCTTAATTTCGACCCGATCCCGCTGGTAAATCTGAACCTGCGGCTGAACCGCCTGGCCGAGGGCGTTTCTGTTTTCCTCCGGGTGAAAAATCTGTTCAATCGGAAATATTACGGGCAAACCATTAACGCCGCCTGGGGAAACCCGAAAGTTTTGCAAGATCTGCGTAGAATAGATGCTGGAATTCACTATGAATTTTAAAGCCTCTACAACCAACTGGAAAATTGCCGGATACTTGCTCCTTTTCCTGTTTCTCGATCTGATCAATCCCGTGCCTGCCAACGGACAGGAGCTGGAGTACAAGGTAAAAGCCGGTTTCCTGGGAAAATTTGCGGAGTTCATTGACTGGCCGCAGAATTCCAATGTTCACGATTCCACCAAACCGTTTATTATTGCTGTCATCGGAGAAAACCCCTTTGGAAACCTGCTGGAAGAGATTTACGGGAAAAGCCGGATTAAAAACAAACCGGTGAAAATTAAATACCTTCGCGGAGTTAAAGACCTGACAGGCATTGACCTGTTGTACATTGCCCCGAATGAAGAAAAAACTTAACCCAAATACTCACCATTGTAAACAAACAACCCACCCTTACCGTGAGCGATCATCCGGGATTTTGCGAGAGAGGGGTCATGATTAACATGTACAATTTCCAGGGGTTCGTTCGCTTCGAGATTAATTTAGGAGTGTCCCGGGAAAAACATTTCTCCATCAGTTCCCGGCTGCTGAAATTGGCCAGAATCATTAATTGGGCGGGAGAAGATTCATGAGTTGGTTTAAAAACATTTCCCTCAAAAACAAAATCGTCCTGATCATTTTAACGGTTGCCCTGTTACCTTTGATTATTAGCTACGGATATATTTTAAACGACCACCACCATCAATTTCGCGGTCAAATTGTTAACCAGGTTCGGGTCATCGGGCAGTTAGTGGGCGACTATGTGGTTAGCGACCTGATTTTCTACGATCGGAAAGAAGCCACCGAAACTCTGAAAAAACTGGCCCATGTGGATTTTGTCCGCAATGTCTTTGTTTACGACTTAAACAACCAGCTTTTCGCTTCCTATTCGGCCGGGAAAGGGGATACCTTACCCCCACCCGCCGTTCCGGAAAAAATAATCCAATTTCGAAATCACGACCTCTGGCTCCTGCAACCCATTTTTTTCAACCAACAAAAATATGGAAGTGTCTTGATCCGCGCCTCCACCATTCCCTTCGAGCAGGAATTTCAAAAGCGGGTCCGGGTCATCGGCACCGTTCTCTTTTTTACCCTGATCGTTGCCATTGCCCTCGCGTTGCAGCTTCAGCGCATTATTACTCGCCCCATTATGGAATTGATTGAGGTGGCGGAAAAAGTGGCCAACCAAGGCGATTACTCCATTCGGGTGGATCCCGAGAAACGGGGAGAGTTCCGAATTCTCTTCCGGGCCTTTAACAATATGTTGAATAAAATCAACTCCAACACCCGGGCGCTGGAAGAAGCCAACAATCAACTACAGCTTAAAAACAGGCAGCTTCACGAAAACCAGACCCGTTTACAACTGTTAATGGACACCATTCCGGATGCCGTCTTTATGCTGGATCCGGCGGGACGGATTGTAAATTGCAATAAGACCGCTCTGACAATGCTCGCCTACCCCGACGAAAAGGCGCTGTTGAATAAAACGCTGAGCGATATTGTCGATTTTTCCGGCCGCGCCACCAATCTCGAATCGGAAATGGCCCTGGTATTCGACAAAGGCAGTCACGATTTTGAATGCCTGGTCCACAAAGAGAACGGCGAGACCATCCCGGTGGAAATTCGCCTTCGCAAGCTGGACCTTAACGATTCCAGCTTTACCCTGGCCGTGATTACCAACATTTCCAAGCGGAAAAAAGCGGAGGAAGCCCTGCGCGAATCGGAAGAACGCTACCGGACACTGTTTAAACAGTCTCCCATCGGGGTTTTTGTGTACGATCGAAACCTGATTGTGAAAGACTTCAACGAAAGTTTCGTCCGGCTGATTCAAACCACCCCGGACAAATTGCGCCATTTAAATATGCGGGAGTTAAAAGATCAGCGTATTATTCCCACTCTTTTGCAGAGTCTGGAAGGAAAACCTGCTTCTTACGAAGGAGAATACCACACCACCCTGTCCGGTATTCGAATGTGGATTCAGCTGCATGTGGCTCCTTTGCTGGACAACAAAGGCGCCGTGGTAGGCGGAATGGGAGTGCTGGAAGACTTCACAGAGCGCAAACGGCTGGAAGACGAACTCCTCCGTGCCCGCAAGCTGGAATCCATCGGAATTCTGGCCGGAGGAATTGCCCACGACTTCAACAACATTCTTACTGCGATTATGGGGAATATTTCGCTGGCGAAGACGAAAATAGAATCGGACCATCCCATTTACCATCGTCTGGCGGAGGCTGAAAAGGCAACGCAGCGCGCCCGAGAGTTAACTCAACAATTGCTGACCTTCTCCAAGGGGGGCGCTCCGATTAAAAAGGTCGCCTCCATTAAGGAGCTGATCGAAGAAACCGTAACCTTTACCCTGCGTGGTACCAAAACAAAAGCGACCTTTTCCCTCCAGGACAATCTCTGGCAGGTTCACATTGACGAGGGGCAAATCAGTCAGGTCATTCAGAATTTAACCCTGAATGCCGAGCAGGCCATGCCCGAAGGCGGCACCATTGAGGTGGTGGCAGAAAACGTAACGATTAGCGACGACTCGCCGGTGCCGCTGCCTCCCGGACAATACGTGAAAGTCTCCATTCGAGATACCGGCATTGGCATTGCCGAGGAGCACCTGAGCAAGATATTTGATCCCTACTTCACCACCAAGCAAAAGGGCAGTGGACTGGGACTGGCCACCAGCTATTCCATCATTAAAAAACATGGTGGCGCATTTCTGGTGAGCTCCAAATTGGGGGCGGGCAGCACGTTCGCGTTCTTTCTACCCGCCTCGCAGCAATCTCCGGAAAAAACCGAGCGCGAATGGCAGGAAATCCCGGTGGAAAACAGCCGGAT
>JAJRXE010000076.1 GCA_024276455.1 Calditrichota bacterium | reverse complement strand
ATAACGACCGCCGTATTGCTGCTTTTGTCCGACCGCACTTTCCGCCTGGGCATTCTCGGTGGGATTATCTTTTTACTGGCCATCAGTCCGTTGGGTTTGGGTTCAGCCTTTCCCTCCCCCTTGCTGATGGCATTAAGCTTGTTTTTGCTCATTCAAAATCGAGTACGGCAGAAAAGTACACAAAATAATATTAGTCCAGTTTAAAAGGGGGGCTCTTGAAAAAAGATAAAAAGATAGATGGAGTCTAGTGGTTGTCTTAAACAAGACTAAAGTCTGATAATCAGCAGTTCTTTTATTAATTGAGTTTAATTTCTTCCCCCATTCTTATTTTGCCAGTGAAAAGTTACCAGGGAATCGGCTGACGCGTTCCGGCGCCGGGACCCAGCAGCAGGGCATTTAGCAGCAAGCGTCCGGTGCCGTAGAAGTAGGAGCGGAAATTCGGCTCCCCGGCAAATAGAATCACCTGTCCGTTGCCCAGACTTTCCCGGGTCAGGTAGGCGGTTTTCGCCCAGCGTTCTCGGGCTTCCGGCCAGAGGAGTCCCGAGAGTCGCAGGTGGGCGGCATCTGCCAGCCGACCCACCGTTTGCACCGGTTCTTTGGACAGGTAAGCGAAATCGGTGTACAGAATTGCCGGAACCCGCTCGCCCACCCCGGCGCTCAACCAGTGTTCGGCGTCCAGGTTCACCCGCAAGATGGCTCCCTGCGGTTTGAACAAACGCTGGCGGGCGTCTAGCATTTTCAGCTCCGCCAGATCGATTTTTGGGCCCTTTTTCCCAGGGGTGGGACCGGGGACTTTCATTTTGTCTGCCCAGAACAGCAGGCTGTCTATGCGGGTTTTCCCAACGGATTCTTCCAGTGCCAGGGCGGTCTGGTACAGTTTCAGCGTTTTAAGTACCTGCCGTCGTAACCGCACCTGGCTGATTCCGGTGCTGGAGTCGGCCAGGAAAGCCGCCGCCGTGCCAATGCCAATCAGGGTGCCGCCGTTTTCCACCCAGCGTTTTAGTTTCTGTTTGCCCTCTTTGCCGAGCAATTGGCTATATTCTTTGGGCCCGCCCCAGACGGAAGGCAAAATGAGCACATTGTATTTGCGTAAGTCCAGATTTTTTAAGTTGGAAACGTTCAGCAGGGAATAAAAGGGGTAGCGGAGTTCTACGTCCAGCAGGTACCAGAGCGCCGAAAAGCTGGTGGTGCTAATCGGGGGGCCGGTGACCAGACCAATGTGCGGTGGTCGTAACAGAACAAAACTGCGCCCTCCCAGATCAGGTCCTTCCTGGCTCAGGGCGGTATTCAGGCCGTAAAAAGTGACTCCGGTACGTTCGCTGATGGTCTGGAGGTCCCGGGAGAGTTCCCCGGGATTTTCTACCCGACGGAGTAAGAAACTTCCCCGGGGCAACCGAACGTCTTCCACCGTTAGGGGTTTGCGGGTTAACCGTACCCGGTAGCCTTTCCGGAATAAACACACCAGCGCTTGCAGGGCGGCGTCGTCCCGACCGTCGAACGCGAAACCGTAGCGGGCCATGGCATTCACCACCTGCCCTTTGGGTTGCGGGATGTTGGTAATTGGATGAGACTGTACGGCCGGTTTTTCGAGAGAGTAGTAAGCCTCCAGGCCATAGGCCATGGGAAAAGACCAGGCGCTGACTTCGTACATGCGAGTCCGTTTGTTCTTCTCCAGCGATTTCCGTTCCTCCTGCAGGAATTCGGTTTTCAACCGGGGATCAAATTCCATGATGGCTTCGATCAGGAAGCGTTCGGGTTGATTGGTCCGCACCAGAAAGGTGCCTGCGGGCAGCTCCCGGGATTGCGGTGTCCGACTCCAGTAGTCGAACAGGCCGTTTAGGCGAAACGGCTTTTCTGCCTGCTCCACCTCGATGCCCACCTGGCGAAGCTTCTTTACCAGGCGCCAGGCACGGGTTGGGTTAGCCCCCGGAACCAGATAATAGGTTTTGTTTTTAAGGCCAGGTGGAGGTTGCAATGCGGCCAGGCGAACCCGGTAATAATCTTCCAACAGCGCTTTTCGGTGATTGGCGGTGGTGTGGAGGTTGGCCATCGAGCTGATGAAGTGATGGTGTACCGCTTCCTGGTAAGTGAGCTTCGTGCCGTCCGGCCGGCTGATGAAGCTGCCCTGGGTGCCCGCTTGCTCGTAAAGAATTTGAATTCCCCCCAGAAACTCAATCCAGGACGTGTAACCCGGATACCAGCCTTCGTACCAGTCACGGGTGTAATAGCTCCAACCGTACCGGTCAAAAGCCTGCGCCTGATCCCGGGTGAATACCTGCCACCAGTGGCGCACCCGCCGGTGCACATGGGGGTTAATGGGTTCCCGGGGTGGATTGAACAGGTAAGTGTCCAGAGGCCCCATCTCGTGGGAATCCACCACTACCTGGGGATACCATTGCAGCATGGCTTTTACGCGGGCGCGACTCTCCGGATTGGCCAGAATGAACCAGTCGCGATTCATGTCGAACAGGTAGTGATTACCGCGTCCCCGGGGCCACATCCCGGTGTGGTGCAGGCTCTGCACGTCACCGTTGGGCACCTGTCCGTTCCATTGTTGCATCATGGCCAGGAAACGTTCCCGACCGTCGGGATTTTGCATCGGGTCGATAATGGTAAGCACTTCGCGGCGAATCTTCTGGGTTACGGAATCTTCTCCGGCAGCTAACTGATATGCCAGGCGCAGGGCGGCATCGGTGCTGGACAGCTCGTCGCCGTGAATTCCGTAGCTCATCCAGGCAACCGCCGGGGTGTTCCGGAGAAGCCTGGCTCGCTCGTTTTTCCCCGAAAGCAGCCGGGGATCGGCCAGTTTGGCCAGATTGGCCCGGATTTCTTCCAGTCGGGACAGATTTTCCCGCGAGCTGATGAACACCAGGTAAAGTTTCCTGCCTTCAAAGGTTT
>JAJRXE010000075.1 GCA_024276455.1 Calditrichota bacterium | reverse complement strand
GAAGAATATGCTTACCGTTCCCGTTTCGTTAAATACGAATTTGTTGATCCCAACCAGAAACCCCAGTTGGCGCGACAGTACGGTGTTACCCAGTACAACACGGTTGTTGTAGAATGCGGTAATAAACGGGAGACAATTACCGATCTAAGCGAGACCAACCTGACCAATGCCATTATTAAAGTGTCGCGCGACCTGGACAAGGTGATTTACTTCACGGTGGGGCACGGCGAACGCGATATTGAAGACGATGGCCCGCGAGGATTCAAAATTGCCGTGGACGGAATCCGCAAAGAAAACTACCAGGTAAAAACGCTGAATCTGGCGGAAGAAAAATCCATTCCTAAAGATTGCTCGGTACTGGTAATTGCCAGTCCCAAGAGCGATTTCTTCTCCTTCGAGCTGGACACCATTAAACAATACATCGACAATGGTGGAAAACTGATGGTCTTGCTCGATCCGGAATGGAAACCGGCATTGGTGAAATTCCTGGAAAATTACAAGATTAAAGTGGGCGACAATGTGGTGGTGGACGCTTCCGGTCTGGGCCAGTTGTTTGGAATGGGGCCGGAAGTGCCGCTGGTGGGGCAGTACAACAACCACCCGATTTTCAAAGATTTTAAGGTCATGACGTTCTATCCGCAGGCCTGTTCGGTGGAAGCGACCACTAAAGGCGAAGTGGGAGTCAGTTCGCAGGTACTATTTAAAACCTCGCCTAGTAGCTGGGCAGAAGTAGATTACCGCAAACCGTCGGTAAAATTCGATCCTGAGAAAGATTTGCGGGGACCGGTTCCGTTGGCGGTGGTGGCTACCAAATCTGCCAAGGGAAATAAAAAAGCGCGCATTCTGGTCATCGGAGATTCCGATTTCGCCATCAACGCCTACATTCGCAATTCCGGCAATTACGACGCTTTCTTAAACGAAATTAATTGGTTGGCGGAAGAGGAAGACCTGATTACCATTCGTCCGAAAGAAATTGACGACCGACGGGTTAACCTCACCGCCCGCGACAGCAAAGTGGTGCTTTACACCAGTGTGTTTGCCCTGCCACTGCTGGTGGTGCTGGCCGGTGTGGTGGTGTATTTCCGCCGTCGCTAATTGCGGGCACCCGCAACCGGTGCGGTGCAACGAGGTCGCGGCCGGTTTCTGCAGGGTGGAGGAGTCAGTTTGTTCGGAATGCAGTTTGGTAGAAAAATGTTGAATCTAAAGCGGGTTATGAATTTTAAATGAGAACCATTGTGGGAGGCCGTTTATGAATTTCAAAAAAACGCTAATTCTGTTTCTGGTTTTTGTTGCTCTGGGAGCCTATGTTTACTTCGGCGAGATTAAGAAGCAGGTTAAAGAAGAGGCGCTGAAGGAAAAATCGCAGAAGGTGATTTTATTCGACAAAGATAGCGTAAAGACTCTGGAAATAGAAAATCTGAATGGCCATTTCGTCATCGAGAAGCAAGACAATAAATGGATGATTACCCGGCCAATTCGTACCGAAGCGGACCAGCCGGTGATTGTCTCTATGATTGGCACTTTGAGCCGGGCGAAAAAGCAAAGCGAATTCACCGCCTCCAAAGACGACTGGATCGGCTACGGTTTCGGGACCGGGGCGGTTATTGTGAAAGTAAAATGGGATGATGCCCGAGCAGATTCCGTGATTATGGGGGACAAAACCCCGGTCGGTGCCTACGTGTTTGCCACCAAGGGAGACACGGTGGTGTTCACGGTAGGTCAGAATGTGAAACGGGCTTTCGATAAGAACCTGTACAATTTACGCGACAAAAAGATTCTCCACTTCAAGCGGGAAGAAGTGAAGAAAGTAATTGTTCGGAACGATCATGGGGTGTTTAAGTTCGTACGCAAAGGGGAAGGCTGGCAGTTAGAAGACCTTGACCGCCCGGCTGACCGCGGCGAGGTGAACCAGCTGCTCAGCAAATTAGAATACAACAACGTGAAGCGCTTTGTGGACGAGGAAGGCACCCAGCTGGCCAAATACGGGTTAAAACGTCCCCGTTACCAGGTGGACCTGTTCCTGGGAAGCGATCTGGCACGCAAGACCCTGTACGTAAGCCGCCCGATTAACGGCCGCTATTATGCCCGGGATGAATCTCGCCAACCCATTTTCGAGCTCGACACCGTAGTGGTTAAAGAGATTAACAAAAAAATGAGGCAGTTCCGCAGTAAAGATTTTGCGGAATTTCCCCGGGATGTGGTCACCAAAATCGTTATCTCCTATCCAGACACGACCATTATTTGTCAGAAAGACAGTCTGCAAAACTGGGTGTTGGGAGACGGTACAAATCGTAAGCTGAAAAAGATGAAGATTGACGAGTTCTTTACTAACCTGGACTTCTCGTTTGTGAAAGGATTTGTGCAGGACGGTAATATTAATCCCAAAAAGTACGGATTCGACAAACCTTCTTTGAATATTAAACTGTACGAATTCGACCGATTGCTGTACGAGGCGACATTCGGAAAAAGAGTGGGAGAGAACTATTACGCCCGGAACAACATGTACGAGTCGGTGTATTTAATCGACTGGCTCAAATTCAAGGAATTGAAGTTGAATCTGGACAAAATTCTGGAAAAGAAAGAAAAGGAAACGCAAAAGAAAGAAAATACGCCCAAAGGTGCTTGAGAAGGGGGGAATTTTTCCTGATCCGTTCCACAGGGGAACGTAGATGGGGAAGAATCAATTTTCTTGATCCTGGGGAGTCGATTCTTCCCCATCGACGAAAAAATAGAGAGGAGTTGTAAGGTTTGTTTCGCTTTGCCAATCCGGAATATCTGTGGCTATTGGCTCTCTTGCCGGTGTTGTTCTGGTACTACTGGCGCAAGGGGCACCGTCTGAGCGGTCAGGTGAAATATTCTACCCTGACCCATGTCAAAAACGTGCGTACTTCCCTGCGGATTCTATTGCGGAGGCATCTTTACTGGTTGCGTCTGGCGGTGCTGGCCTTGCTGATTGTGGGGCTGGCGCGGCCGCAGTCCGGTACCCGCAAGCAAGAGATCACCACCGAGGGAATCGACATCATGCTGGTACTGGATGTCAGCTCTTCCATGCTGGCGGAGGACTTTAAGCCCAAGAACCGGATTGAAGCGGCCAAAATGGTGGCGCGGGAATTCATTGAGGGGCGGCACAACGACCGGATTGGGTTGGTGATTTTTGCGGGCGAAGCTTTCACACAGTGCCCGCTGACGCTGGATTACGGCGTCCTGATTCAATTGTTGGAAAAGGTCCAGGTGGCGCCGCGGGACTGGGACGGCACGGCCATTGGAAACGGATTGGCCACCGCGGTGGCGCGTCTCAAAGAGAGCAAGGCCAAAAGCAAGGTGATCATCTTATTGACCGACGGGCGCAACAATGCGGGGGAAATCGATCCCATTACCGCGGCTCAGGTGGCTCAGACTTTCGATATTAAAGTGTACACCATTGGCGCCGGAACACGTGGAACGGCTCTCTATCCCATCGACGATCCCATCTGGGGAAAACGCTATGTACCCATGCGGGTGGAGATTGACGAGGATTTGCTGCGCCGCATTGCCCGGCAAACCGGCGGTCGTTACTTCCGGGCTACCGATTCGGAAAAACTTCGCGCCATTTACCAGGAAATTGGTGAAATGGAAAAAACCAAAATCAAAGTAAAAGAGTTTACCAAATACCGGGAACTGTTTGTGAATTACGCGGGATTGGGGTTGGTACTTTTACTTCTGGAAATTGTTCTGGCAAATACGTATTTGCGAAAATTGCCGTGATCTAAGAATTCGAAACCAGGGAAGAAGCTGTGTTACGGTTTGCATATCCACAATTTTTTTATCTTTACGCGCTGGTACCGTTGCTGATTCTCTTTTTCATCTGGACCGATCACCGGCGCAAGAAACTGCTGGCACGCATTGGGGACGCAGAGCTGGTGGCCCGGCTCACCGCTTCGGTTAGTCGGCGCAAGCGTTTCTGGAAAACGGTTCTGCTGCTCTGGGTGGTGGTGTTCTTGATCTTTGCCCTGGCGGATCCGCAGATCGGCACCAAACTGGAGCGAGTAAAACGCAAAGGAGTGGACATCTTTATTGCGCTGGATGTTTCCAAAAGCATGCTGGCGGAAGATATCGCCCCCAATCGCCTAGAAAAGGCCAGACACGAAATCTCCAATTTCATCGATCGACTGGAAGGAGACCGAATCGGGTTAATTTGCTTTGCCGGAATCGCCTTCGTACAGTGCCCATTAACGCTGGATTACAGTGCCGCGAAACTGTTTTTGAACGATATTGACACCGACCTCATCCCGCAACCGGGAACCAACATTGCCGCCGCCATCGACATTGCTCGCAAATCCTTCGTCACCAAGGAATTGAAGCACAAAGTACTGGTTGTCATTACCGATGGCGAGTCGCACCAGGGGGATCCGGTGGAAGCGGCTAAAGAGGCGGCCAAGGAGGGGATTGTGATTTACACCATTGGCATTGGGTCGCCCCAGGGAGCGCCCATTCCGGAATTTGACCGCTTCGGTAATCGGGTGGGGTACAAACGGGATGCCTCTGGCAAGATTGTTACCACCAAACTGGATGTGCTGACCCTGGAGAAGATCGCCTTCGAGACCGGCGGCAAGTACTACATTTCTTCCACTGGCGAGGCGGAATTGAACAAAATTTACGATCAGATTTCCAAAATGGAGAAAAAAGAGCTGGCTTCCCGGCAGTTTTCCCAGTTCGAAGACCGCTTTCAGATATTCCTCTTCCTGGGTTTAGTGCTACTGGTGATTGAAATGTTAATCAGCGAACGGCGTCGCATCAAACGGATGGAAAGGGGGCTGGTGGCCCATGATTAAACGGTTGGGATTAGCATTGATTATCCTGTTTCTGGCAACCGGAATGCTGCAGGCAGATGTCGATCGTTCCAAAGTGAAAAAAGGGGTAGAGGCATTCGCCGCCGAAAAATGGGACAATGCTTTGCAGCAATTTCAGGATGCGTTGCTGGACGATCCGGAAAATCCGGTGCTGCATTACAATCTGGGGACCGTCCTCTACAAGAAAAAACGGTACGAGGACGCTTTGAAAGAATTCGAAAAGGCGCTTAACACCCAGGACCCGACCTTGCAGCAAAAATCTTACTACAACATGGGGAACGTGCAGTACCAGATGAATAAATATCAGGAAGCGATTCAGAGTTACAAAAAGGCGCTGGAACTGGATCCCAACGATCTGGATGCCAAGCACAATCTGGAGCTGGTCCGCGCAAAACTTAAAGAAATGGCACAGAAGCAACCCCTCCAGAATCAGAAACAGAATCAAAAGCAGCAACCGCAGCAAGGACAGAGCGAGCAAAAAAATCAACAGGGCCAGGAACAGCAGCAACGGCAGCAGCAACAACAGCAGGCCACCCAACAACAACAGCGGGAAAAGCAGAAGCAGCAGGGCAAGAATCAGCAGAAAAAAGAGCAACAGCAATCGCAACCCCAGCAGGTAAAAAAACGGAAAAAACCCTTGTCTAAAGAAGAAGCGGAACGCATTTTGCAGGCGCTGAAGAGCAAAGAGAAAGCAAATCAGAAATTGCGCCGGGTACGTCAAAGGCCGGGTAAACCCAAGGTAGAGAAGGACTGGTAAAATGAAAAAACAGGTTTGGTTCTGGCTGTTAATATGGTTATTCCCTCAAGTGATTCAGGCTCAGGAGATCCAGATTACCGCCACGGTGAATCCCAATCCGGTGGCAGTGGGGGAGCAGTTTATTTACCAGGTAGAGGTGAGCGGTTCTGTGCAAAATTTGCCGGAAGTTGAGCTGCCCAATCTCGATCAGTTTGCTCTGCTGGGTGGACCCAATGTGTCTTCTTCTTTCCGGATCATTAATTTCAACATGCAGGCCAGCAAAACGTACACCCTATATCTGGCGGCCCGGCAGGAAGGCACCTATCAGATTGCTCCGGCAACCGCCCGCTACAAGGGGAAAACCTACCGTTCCAATTCCGTGACCCTGAAGGTGGTGAAAGCTTCCCAAAAACCAGCCACCACGAATCAAGGGCGTGGTCGACAGCAGGGCTCGCGAAGCAACGATTTGTCTAAATGGATTTTTCTCAAAGTGATTCCTTCGAAGAAAAAAGTGTACCAGAATGAGCAGGTTACCCTGACCTACAAATTTTATTACCGCTTAAATATTCAAAATTATTCCATTGAAAAAATGCCGGAGGCAGCCGGGTGCTGGGTGGAAGATTATCCCATGCCCAAACGCTTGCGGGTACGCAACGAAGTGGTAAACGGCATTCAATACAACGTGGCGGAAATGAAGAAAATTGCCGTATTTCCTTCCCGCACCGGTCGGGTGAAAATATCGCCCCTGGAAATGATGGTGGAAGCGGTGGTGCGGAGACGTTCCGCCCGTGACCCGTTTGACATGTTCGACGATTTCTTCGATAATCCTTTTGGCCAGGTGGTGCGGAAATTGGTCAGTTCCGGACCGGTGGTGATTGAGGTGTTGCCGCCGCCGGAACAGGGAAAGCCGGCCAATTTTAACGGATTAGTGGGCGACTTCAAAATCATCTCTTCCCTGGACCGTAACGAGACGAAAACCAACGAAGCCCTGTCTTACAAAGTGAAAATCATGGGCAACGGACTGCTAAAATTTTTAAATGCCCTTCCGGTGGATTTCCCCAGCGATTTTGAAGTGTACGAACCCAAAATAAAGGAACGCACTTCCAAAAAAGGAGAACTGATTTCAAGTGAGAAGGAATTCGAATATGTCCTGATTCCGCGGGTACCCGGAGAGTTTAAAATCGGAGCGCTGGAACTTCCTTATTTTAATCCCCGGGACCGCTCGTACCACCTCTTGAAAGTGCCGGCGTACACGGTAAGCGTCGCCCGGGGAAAGGAAATTGCCGGTCTGGGTGGAGCGGTACTTTCCAAGGAGGAAG
>JAJRXE010000074.1 GCA_024276455.1 Calditrichota bacterium | reverse complement strand
TTGTAAGACCTGCAATGTGTATTTAAAAAAGGTCAACAACCTGACCCTGGAGGAGTACGACAAAATATTCCGGTCGCTGGGAAAAGCGCCTTACTGGTTTACTTTTAGCGGGGGAGAACCGTTTTTACGCCAGGACATTGCCGAAGTGGTGAAACTGGCGTATCGGCACTGCGAGCCGGGCATTATTAACATTCCCACCAACGGTAGCCTGTACCAGCGAATTCCCGGATTGGTCCAGGAAATGCTGGAAAGTTGTCCCAACAGCGAAATCATCATCAATCTCTCTCTGGATCAGCTGGGCGAAAAACACGACGCCATCCGGGGATTCCCGCAAAATTTTGAGCGGGCGATGAAGACCTACCAGGCGTTGAAAGAATTGCGCCGCTACCCCAATTTTACTCTGGGTATTCACACCGTGATTTCCAATTTCAATGTGGAGGAATTCCCGGAAATTTACCGGGGATTGATTCAACTGGAGCCAGATTCCTACATCACCGAGATTGCCGAAGAACGGGTGGAGCTGGGCACCATTGGGGAAGGCATTACTCCACCGGTGGAAAAATACGCCCGGGCCATCGACTTTTTACGGGAACAAATGAAACAGAAAAAGCAGAAAGGAGTGGCAAAAATTGCCCAGGCTTTCCGCTACGAGTATTACCAGTTGGTTAAACAGATTCTCTTGCAGCAGACTCAGGTGATTCCTTGTTTTGCAGGTATTCTTTCCGCTCAAATTTCCCCCGATGGAGAGGTCTGGCCCTGCTGTATTCGGGGCGATTCCATGGGCAATTTGCGGGAGAATGATTACGATTTTTCCCGGGTCTGGCGAAGCGCTCAAGCGGCCCGGATTCGGAAAAGCATTCGGAAGAAAGAATGTTTCTGTCCGCTGGCCAATGCCAGCTATACCAACATGTTAGCTTCCCTCACCACTCTTTTAAAAGTGGTGAAGAACTTGACTTTTTTGTAAAGTCGAATTTTTATTTCTGTTAGAAATATGGCAGCCCCTTCAAGTTTAGCATTTACCGATCTGTTTGATGGCTCGGTCGCGATATTGCCAAGCGTTTCCCCGTCTTTTTTCCTTCCCGATTTTACCCCTTCTCTGTCCGCCGTTCTTCAATAGTAAACAAAATCAGGTCTGAATTTTCAGTTCGTCGATCTTGCGGTAAAGGGAACTCAGGCTGATCCCCAGCAGTTTGGCCGCTTCCTCTTTGTCTCCCAGGGTTTTCTGCAGGATGTCGGCGATGTGTTCCCGTTCGAACTGAGCGACCGCTTCCTTCAGTTTTACCGGCCGGTCCGGCGGAACATTTACCCGCGCCAGATTGGGTGGTAAGTCTTCTTTGGTAATCAGGTCGTTCTCGCACAAAATCACCGCTCGCTCAATCACATTCTCTAATTCCCGAATCCCGCCTTTCCACTGGTAATTCAACAAAATCTTCATGGTCTCCTCATCCACTCCGCGAATGTTGCGATTCAGCTCTCGATTGTATTTCTCCAGAAAATGGTTCACCAGTAAGGGAATGTCTTCTTTGCGCTGATCCAGAGAGGGCAATTTAATTTCGATTACATTTAACCGATAGTACAAATCCTCCCGGAACCGTCCCGCTTCCACCTCCTTTTCCAGGTCCCGGTTGGTGGCGGCAATAATTCGCACGTCCACTTTAATCGGGTTGGTGTCGCCTACTGGAATAATCTCGCCAGTTTCAATTGCCCGCAGTAGCTTTACCTGCAGGTGGAGGGGAATTTCTCCCACTTCGTCCAGAAATAATGTTCCCCCGTCGGCCACCTTGAAATAACCCTCCTTATCCCGAATGGCGCCGGTAAAAGAACCTTTCCGGTGACCAAATAATTCGCTCTCCATCAGGTTGTCCACAATCGCGCCACAGTTAATGGCCACAAATTTCCTGTTTTTTCGGGGCGAATTGTAATGAATCGCCCGCGCCACCAGCTCCTTTCCGGTTCCACTTTTACCGGTAATAAGCACGTTTCCTTTGGTTTTGGCCACTTTCTCGATCAGGCGGAAAATTTCTTTCATCGGGGGACTTTCGCCAATAATATTGGAAACGCTGAATTTCTCCTGCACTTCCCGGCGCAAAAACTCGTTTTCGTCCACCAGGTGGCGGTGCTCGAACAGCCGTTTAATCCGGATGATGACGTCGTCGAAATCCAGCGGTTTCATCAGGTAATCGAACGCACCCAGGCGCAACGCCTGTACAGCGCTCTCCAGAGAGGCGTAGGCGGTAATAATCATGAAAGAGGTGCGCGGGGCCAGCCGCTTGATCTGCTCCATCAGTTCAATACCGCCCATGCGCGGCATCTTTAAATCGGTGATTACCAGATCGTAATTGTTCTCCCGGATTTTTGCCAGCGCTTCTTCACCATCTTTGGCGACCTCTGTCTGGTAGCCTTCCTCCTTCAGAATCAGCGAAAGCGCTTCCCGGATCGTTTGCTCGTCGTCCACAATCAGAATCTTCGCACTCATTTCTCCTCACCTTCCTGTTTAATTGGAAGTTTGATGGTAAAGGTTGATCCTTCTCCTACTTTGCTTTCCACGGTAATATCGCCATTAAAGTTCCGGATGATTCCATAACTCACCGAAAGGCCCAGTCCGGTGCCTTTGCCGACCTCTTTGGTGGTGTAAAACGGCTCGAAAATTTTATTGATTTCCGATTCCGGAATACCGCATCCGGTGTCGCGGATTTGAATGAAAATTTGATCGTCCTGTACAAACGTTTTCACGTAAAGATTCTTCCCGTAGCCTTCCATGGCATCTACGGCGTTAAAAATAATGTTAATGAAAACCTGCAGGAGCTGGTCGGCCACCAGATAAACCGGCGGCAGATTCGGGTCCAGCTCCAGGTGAAATTCGATGAATTTGGAGCGGCTGTCGTAGCGGGCAATTCCCACGGCTGCTTCCAGCACTTCGTTTACGTTGGTGTAACGCGATTCGTAGTTGGAAGGGCGTGAAAAATCCACCAGCTCCCGGACGATTCGGGAAATGCGGTCGATGTTTTTCATGATGTTGGAAAGATATTCCAGATTGTCCGGATCCTTCAGCCGGCGTTTTAGAAGCTGGGTTAGCGAGGAAATGGAAGTGAGCGGGTTGCCAATTTCGTGGGCAATGCCGGCCGCCAACAGGCCGATGGACGCCATCTTTTCCTGGTGCATAATCTGGAACTGGGCTTTCTGGAGGTCGCGGGTGCGCTCTTCCACCATCTTTTCCAGATTCTCATAGTAGTCCAGCAGTTTCTGGCGCATTTCGTCTAATTCTTTGGCCAGCAGACCAATCTCGTCCCGGGAATGAATTCGAATCGGTGAATGGAGAAGTCCGTCGCCAATGTCCTGAGCAGCGTACACCAACTGACGGATGGGTACCACCAGCCGTTGGCTGGCATAAAAGGCCAAACCGGTGAGCAAAACCAGAAGCACCACCACCCCTAGAATTGCTTGCGAGCGGAAAATAATTAAGCCGTGCAGGGCTTCCTGATAGTTTACCGTGGAAACGAAGTACCAATGCTTTACCGGGTAGTAAAACAAATGGTAAAGCACCCGTCTTTTACCCGGCAGGGTGGTAACGCCCCGGGTTTTTCGCAGATTGTTGGCAAAGAAAATTGCCTGATTGACCGAATCCGCCCAGGTGGTTAACACTAATTCCTTTTGATCGTCAAAAATTGCTATTTGCCCCGAGTACCATTTGGTTCGAAAATAATTCAGAGTTTCCCGAATATTTTCCAGGTTAAGCAAACCCACCAGAAAAAAGCGATTCTGGTGGTTGCCAGACAGCGCCGCCTTAACAAAGAAAGAAACCGGGTTCGGCGAGACGGACGCGGTAATGATGACCGGCGAAGTCGAGGATTTGACCACTTTCTTGGCGGCTTCTTTGTGAAGAGAGGTAACCTGCGGGGTGCTGCTGCAGACAATCGTTCCGGTTGAATCAGTAAGAAAAATGGTTGAAAAAAAATCACTGCTTTTCTGAATTTCCCGCAGGTAGGACGAAATGGTTTGTAGTTCCGGGCAATTTGGGGGCAAAGGAAGCCGCAGGCTCTCCCGAATCCACTGAAAAACAGGTTGGTTGCGCGGGTTTGCCGGAGAGATTTCAAATTCCGCTTTCTGAAAATAAGAAGCAAGCCGGTTGGCAATCAGTTCGTTCTGCAGCTCCAGGTACTTCAGTTGGTGTTGAATCAGCAAGTTTTCGCTGATTTTAAAACCTACGATGGAGATTGCGGCGATGGGCAGGATGGAAAAGAACAGGAAATACAACATGAACCGCCTTCCCAGACCAGAGAGGAGACTCCAATACCACTGTCTTTTTCTGAGCGGGAGTTTCATAGGGATTGTTTTTTCTCTTCCTGAAATTGATTGAAGCGTTTCATGCCGTCCAGGAGATAGTAGGTATCGTAGCCTTTTTCGTGGAACAGGGTTGCCATTAAGCGGCTTCGGTTACCGTCTGAACAGATGAAAAGAATGGGACGATCGCGAGGTATTCGGAGGGAATCCGGCGTTTCAATCAGGGAAAGGAATGGTTTGCGAATTAAGTCGTCTTCGACAAAGGGAATATCCCGCGGCTCGTTTTTCTCCCGTAAATCGACGATCAATGGCTGCTGAACGTGGACCCAGTGTACTACCTCGCTGCTTTTAATCCAGAGAGAGCCGGGTTGATGACGGATTCCCAGATAGTAGCAAACGGCAAAAAAGAGAATGACTCCGCTGCTAATGGTAATTTCAATAAAAAGCCTGACTCGCTGATTTTTCATCCAATTCCTGCTTCCCTTAAAACATGAAAGAATTTAGAATTACGGTCTCTCTAAAGCAAATCGGAAATTAATATTCGGGCTAAAATACCGTCTTTATTTCTCCCTCTGGCACTTCAGGGGAACTTTAGAAAATAGATTTTCGTTTTGTGATTTAGTAATAATCGGTTTGGAAGATCCGGTGCTAATTTCCGGACCTGAAATCCGTTTTATGAAATTTAGCGTTAGTGGTCTTCCGGAAATTTTACTATATTTAGCCGCACCAAAAAAGAAGAAATCCGGTGGTTAAAAAAGAAACTGAACATCTTTATTCTTCAGAAATATCTCTGGTGGCGTCTCCGGAGTTAGAGGATTATATCCTGCTAAACCTGCGTAAGGTGCAGGAATACCGCCGTCAGTTTGACATCCCGGTAATTGGGATTGCCGGAGCGGAAGGGAAAACGACCACCAAACGCATGATTTCGGCCATCTTACGGAAACGGGGACCGGTGCTGGAAACTCCGCTGGATTGTCACACCGCTTCCACAGTCACCTCCACCTTAATGAGATTGAGCGATCGGTACCGGTATGCCTTGCTGGAATTGGGAATTATTAACAAAGATCAGTTCCGACTGGCAGCGGAAATCTCTCAACCGACCATTGGGGTAATTACCAATATCGGCGAAGCCCATATGCCGGGTTTAGGTGACAAGTACCTGATTGCCGACGCCAAAATGGAACTGGTGCGACGTTTACCCAGAGACGGATTCGCCGTGTTGAATATCGATGATGAACTGGTAAGCGGAATGGAGGCTTTTTCCTCCACCCCCCAGGTTATTAAATTCGGATTAAATACCAATGCCCATTTTTACGCCACCGGGATGAACTACCTGGGACCTGAAGGCATGGAATTTTATGTGAACCAATTTTATCGTTTCCAGTTGCCGATTTACAGTTCGGCCTCGGTGTACAATGCCCTGGCGGCGATTGCCGTGGGACGCATTTTGCAATTCGAATTCGAAGAAATTCAGGATGCGCTTCGGAACGATTTTCGGCTGCTGCCCGGTCGCGGGGAATTGATTGATCTGGGAGACATCTTTATTTTGAATCATACCTACAACGCCACGATTAATGCGGTTACCAAGGCGTGTGAATCATTGATTCAGTTCAAAAAGTTCTCCCAAAAACTCATGCTGGTGCTGGGTAGCATGGAAGGGTTGGAGAAATATTCCGAAAAGGTGCATCTCAATCTGGGTTATTACCTCTCCGCTTTGCCGATTGACATTATTGTTACCGTGGGTGCCGATGCGCATCTGGTCGGAAAGGGAATTCGGCAAATCAACCACACCCGAAAAGTCATCCACCAGTGCGAAGATGTGGAGGCGCTGGCCGAGACGGTTTACCGTTTTCTGGAACCTCATACCACCATGTTAATGATTGGGGGAAAAAGTCTTAAACTGCACGAACAGCTCGAATTGCTCACCGCCAAAATCAAAGAACACGCCTGATTCTCCCGTTCTGGAGAGCCAAAATTTAATTTTTAATTTTTTTCTGACCGAAAGCCGGCTTATTTTTGAATTGCCATGCACGAGATGTCAATTGCTCAGAGTATTCTGGAGATTGTGGAGGAATATTTACAAGAGTACCCCGGCCGGAAGTTAAAGTCGGTTACGGTGGAGGTAGGCGAGTTAACCGCCGTCATCCCGGAGTCTCTGGACTTTTGTTTTACCGCAATCACTGAGGAAACGCCCTACGCCGGTGCCCGGTTGATTATTAAACAAATCCCCTTGACCGGGACCTGCCAGGATTGTGGAGAACATTTCCCCATAGAAAATTTTAATTTTACCTGCCCGAAATGTCAGTCCACCCGGGTTAAAGTTGAGGGCGGGGACGAACTCAAAGTGAGCGAATTGGAGGTAGAGTAAAATGGGTAACATTGTTACGGTTGAACGGCAAATTTTGCGTAAAAACGACGATATTGCCGCTGAGAACCGGGAGATATTTCGCCGGCACAATCTGTTTGTGTTTAATCTCCTGAGTTCACCCGGCTCCGGTAAGACCAGCATCCTGGAGAAAACCATTGAGAAGATGGTGCCCAAATACCGCCTGGCGGTGGTTGAAGGGGACGTGCAAACCGATCTGGATGCCCAGCGAATTTCCCGCTTTGACGTCCCGGTGGTGCAGATTGTAACCAAAGGGGGGTGCCATCTGGAAGCGAATCTGATTCAAAATGCTCTGAAAAACCTGGAGCTGGACCAACTGGATCTGCTGGTGATCGAGAACGTGGGCAATCTGGTGTGTCCCTCCAATTACGATTTGGGCGAGGCGCTGAAAGTAGTGGTGGTGAGCACCACCGAAGGGGACGATAAGCCCCTGAAGTACCCCAAAATGTTCCGTGTCTCGGAGGTTATGATTGTGAATAAAATCGACTTGCTTCCGTATGTCGATTTCAGTTTGGAAAATGTGCGCAAAAATGCGTTGCAGATTAATCCGAACCTACAAATTTTCGAAACCTCCTGTCGGACCGGCGAAGGAATTGAACAGTGGGCCGCCTGGTTGGCTGAGAAAGTGGAGACCAGTCGCAGCGGAAACTAACCGGGAGTCAGAATTCCGTAAGACCCGCAATTCCGGCAAGAATTGCGGGTTTTTTATTAGTCCTTTCAGATCAGGAAAACAACGCGCTCGGTTGTTTCTTTAGAAACAGGGCGTTGTTGTTAATTTGCAACATTGCTGCGGGAAGTTCTCTTCCTTCGGCGTGGTTTTATTCTCCCGGATTTCCTCCAGATCAATCTACCCGAAAAAAAATAGCTTGGGTCAAGCCGTTAAAACGCTTAACCAATGGGAAGTACTACCGGAATTCGCGAAAATACGCTTCCAAGGGACCATGCTGTGGCGATTACTGCCGGCATTGGGGCGGGTTTTAGTCAGAATATTGGGAATAATTCCCAAAGGACAAGGGGTAATGTTGCAACAATGTAACATTTAGGGTCCTTGCTAGGTTGTGAATGGTTTAAATAATATCTTAATAATATTGAACTTAAACTGGGTGCAAGAGAATTGGTACGTTAGTTGTATAAGAATAAGTGAAAAAATGAAGGTTGGCTAATGAAAGGGTTCGAAGTGATTCTAAGGCCACTGGTTAAAATTAAGCAAATTGCTTTTGGGGAGAGGGAAATTCCGGGTTTTTACCGAATTAAGATTGTTAATCGCTCGGGCCAGGTAATTTGGTTGGCAAAAAATACCTTCGGCGATTTGCACGATATCGTGCCACCGGGCCGTAGCCTGGAAATCAGATTACCCAAGGAAGAAAAAATGGAGTTTTATGCTTATAAAGCCTCCAGTGACCTGTCCGTCTCTGGTTTGGATTATTGCGATAAGCGTCTATTTACCCATGAAGATGTGTGGGTTATTCAATAGTTTCGTCAGGGAGGTTTCGTTGATGATAGATATTGGGAGGTTTCCTGCCTAAACGTCAGGTAAGTCCCGTCTGCTCCTTACCTAACGTTTACGGGGGGCGAGGATCCCCAGCCTCGCTCCCTTTTTTATTTTTCCCGCTGATCCCCACCACAATGAAGCGTCGAAAATACCTTGCTTTGGGTTCCTACTCATTCTCTTCTTTTCCTGGCTTTACCCTGATTTTTCCAGAAACGTAAGAACCAGAATTTTTCCCTCTGATCGGAGTCGAACCAAGAGAAATTTTGAATTTGCTTTGCTCATCGGGGAATTCTGCTTAACTTCCCCTAAAAATTAGGAGTTCTAAGTAAATGAAAAAATTAGTAAAAAGCGCTGGTTATATTTTCCTGTTGGTCGGACTGGGTATTTTTTTCGTTTCCTGTTCTCAGAAAAAAACTGAGTCTGCCGAGGCCCAAAAATATATTCTTCCGGGCGAGAAGCATTTCAAATCCTTAAAAATGTTGACAGACCGCGGGGAAAACGCGGAGGCTTATTTCTCCTTCAACGAAAGAATGTTGATTTTTCAGGCGACTTTCGATAGCATGGAGTGCGACCAGGAATTTGTAATGAACATCGACGGAAGCAATCGCCGAATGGTCTCTACCGGTAAGGGACGTACAACGTGCGGCTATTTTCTGCCCGGAGATACCACCATTGTTTACGCTTCCACCCATCTGAGCAGCGATCGGTGTCCGCCGCCGCCGGATATGTCCCGCGGTTATGTCTGGAAGCTTTACGACGAATTCGATATTTTCCTGGCCCGTCTGGATGGCACCATTCTCAAACGGTTAACGGATTCCCCCAAATATGACGCCGAAGCAACGGTTTCTCCCCAAGGGGATAAAATTGTTTTCACCTCGCTGCGGGACGGCGATCCGGAGATTTATGTAATGAATCTGGACGGCAGCGAACAAACCCGGCTCACCTTTACCAAGGGCTACGATGGAGGACCGTTCTTTTCCTGGGATGGCAAAAAGATCGTGTTTCGTGCCAGTCGCCCCAAAACGGAAGAAGAGTTGAAAGACTACAACGATCTGGTGGTGAATGGTCTGGTGCGTCCGACCACCCTGGAAATTTTTGTAATGGATGCCGATGGAAAGAATATGCGTCAGATTACCCATTTTGGCAAGGCCAGTTTCGCACCGTTTTTCCATCCCGATGGGAAACGCATTATTTTTGTTTCCAATGTCCAGAGTAAAGATCCCCGTAATTTCGATATTTACTTGATTAATATTGATGGTACCGGATTGGAACGGGTCACCTTTAACGAAACCTTTGATGGATTCCCCATGTTTACCCGGGACGGCAAATACCTGGTGTTTGCGTCGAACCGCTTCAACAAAAAGCCCGGAGACACAAACATCTTTTTGGCGGAATGGGTGGATTAACCGCCTGATGGTTCAGGAGCTTGTTTTTTAATTTAAATTAGAATAGTATTCGAAAGGAAATCGTCGTTTTTTCAGATGAGTGAAAAGCAGAATTTTTTTGAGGTGATTATTATTGGGGCGGGGCCAATCGGCCTCGCCTGTGGTATTGAGGCCCAGAAGCGCGGGATTTCCCACTTGATTCTGGAAAAAGGGTGTCTCGTGAATTCCATTTTCCATTACCCTACCAATATGGTGTTCTTTTCCACCTCCGATCGGTTGGAAATTGGCGAAGTGCCCTTCATCTCTCACGGGGACAAACCCACTCGCCGAGAAGCGCTGGAGTATTACCGCCGGGTTGCCGAGGCCTGGAAGTTGCATGTTCACACCTACGAACGGGTGGAAACGGTACAGAGAAGCGCCGACGGATTCCAACTTCGCACCAGTCGAGGAAATTACCGGGCTAAATTTGTGATTGTGGCTACCGGTTTCTACGATCATTTTAATCCTTTAAATGTACCGGGAGAGGATTTGCCCAAGGTGAAGCATTATTATGACGAACCGCATCCCTACGCCTACCAGAAGGTGGCGGTGATTGGGGCGGGCAATTCGGCGGTGGATGTGGCCCTGGAAACTTACCGCCGCGGTGCGGAAGTGACCATGATTATTCGGGAATCCCGGTTGCGGGAGGGAATTAAATACTGGGTTCGTCCGGACATTGAAAACCGTATCCGGGAAGGCGCGATTACCGCCTATTTCCACTCCACGGTGATGGAAATCCGGGAAAAAGAAATTATTTTTCAGACTCCCCGGGGAATAAAAAAGCTGGAAAATGATTTTGTTTTTGCCATGACCGGTTACCACCCGGATTATGATTTCCTTCGGCAAATGGGGATGGAGATTACCGAAGAGCCGAATCTGGTTCCAGTGTTCAATCCCGTTAATCAGGAAAGTAATGTGCCCGGGTTGTATCTGGCCGGAGTAGTGTGTGGTGGCATGGAGACCACCCGTTACGTCATCGAAAATTCCCGCCATCATGCCGGTTTGATTTTTAACGATATTGAGAAAAAAGGTAAAAAACGTTTGTGAGGAACCTCCCCAATGGTTTCCCCCGGTGCTCAACAGGCACCGCTGCAAGGAATCAAAAGGGAAAAATCCCGACGTTTCGATGAGATTTACGCGAGATGGAAGCATTTGATTACACCCGTTTTCGCCGGGTATTACTGGACTGGTTCCGGAAACAGCAGCGTTCTCTGCCCTGGCGGCAGAATCGTGAGCCCTATCCGGTATGGGTGTCCGAGGTGATGCTGCAGCAAACCCAGGTCAGGACGGTCGAAAAGTATTTTCCCGCCTTTCTGGAAAAATTCCCGACAATTGAGCAGCTTGCCCGGGCCACGGAACAGGAGGTTTTGAAAGTCTGGGAAGGCCTGGGGTATTACGCGCGGGCGCGCCATTTGCACCGGGCGGCTCGAAAAATCGTGGTGGAATATGGAGGGATGATTCCCGCCGACTACCGGGAATTCCGGTCGTTGCCGGGAGTGGGGGAGTACATCGCCGCGGCGGTGCTTAGTATTGCCTACCAGCAACCGTACCCGGCGGTGGATGGAAACGTCCGCCGGGTGGTGGCACGGATTTTCCGTCTGGAGGCGCCGTTGCATCGCAGAACGGCGGTAAAGGAGGTGCAGAAACGGGCCTCTGCTTTGTTAGATCCTGCAAAGCCGGGGGAATTTAACCAGGCCATGATGGAACTGGGAGCGCTGGTGTGTACGCCTTTGCGCCCTGCCTGCCAGGGTTGCCCGGTGCGGGAGCTCTGTGAGGCCTATCGGCAGGGAGAACCCGAGCAATTCCCTCGTCGGGGAGCAAAGAAGCCATTGCCGTTGCAAAAAGTTGCCGTGGGAGTAGTACTTCGAGATGGCCAGCTGCTGATTACCCGTCGGCGCTCCGAGGG
>JAJRXE010000073.1 GCA_024276455.1 Calditrichota bacterium | reverse complement strand
GGAAGCGCACCGAAGACGAAAACGACATGTTAATGCGGTTTATTGCCCCGGCGGACGTGAAAGGCACTGCCTTTTTGATCATCGAGCACAAAAACGCCGACGACGAACGCTACCTCTATCTTCCGGCCTTGCGGCGAGTAAAACGGATCGCATCCAGCGGGAAGGGGGGCAATTTCATGGCTTCGGACTTCACCTACTACGACATTGGTCGCCCCAAATTGAACGATTGGACCTACAAGCGAATGGAGGACGAAACCGTTGACGGGTACGATTGCTACAAAATCGAATGTCTTCCCGCTTCGAAGACCATTGCCAAAGACACCGGTTACGGCAAAATCATCCGCTGGATTCGTAAAGACATCATGGTTACCATCAAATCCGAGTATTACGATCGGGCACTCCGGAAATGGAAAGTGCTCACCGTGCCAGAAGTACAGAACATTGCCGGCGTCTGGTTCCAGACCGACATGATCATGACGGACTTGCAGAACAATCATAAAAGCGAAATGAAATTCACCAATATTAAGGTCAATCAAAATATTCCGGCGTCCTTTTTCAGCCAGCGATATTTACAAAGGGGGTTCTGATGCGCCTCACGAAAATCGTTCTGGTGGCTCTCTTTTGTTCCTGGGCAGGGTTACAAGCCCAGAGCACCCAGCTGGGGGGGTACGTTAAATTTTTTGCTCATCCCAACTTAAACAAACCCTACCCCTTCGACCGTCTGGGATCGCGCATTCAACTAAAACTACAGGGACCGTTTGCTCCCCGGGCCTCTTTCTTTGCCGCCCTGGATTTCAATTTCGAGGAAACCCAGGTCACCGGTGGGTTCGACGAACCCCGTTCCAAGGGCATGGCGGTGTACCCGGTGGAAGCTTACGTGGACCTGTTCTTCTCCAAACTGGACTTGCGCCTGGGTAAACAATTCATTTTCTGGGGTAAAACCGACTGGATTAATCCTACCGACAATATTAACCCCTGGGATTACGTCAACATTGCGGCCGAAATCGAAGATTACCGAATTCCGGTTACCGCCGCCAAAGCGGACCTCTATCTGGGGAAATTCGATCTGGAAGCCGTCTGGGTACCGCGCTTCCAACCGCACAAAATTCCCCTGCACCTGCCCGACTCCATCAACGGTTTACCGGTAATCCACCAGCCGACGGCCTATCCGGCCAATGAGCTCGGCAATTCGCAATTCGGATTTCGCCTGCTCTCCAGTTTTTCCGCCATCGATTTTTCGCTCAGCTACTTTCACGGATTCGACCAAAATCCCACCATTTACTGGTCGTTTCAACCCCGGGAAAGAACATTCTCGACCCTGATTACCTACAAACCCTATCAGGTATTCGGGGCCGATTTTGTGACCACCCGGGGCAAATTCGCTTTTAAAGGAGAAGGCGCCTATTTTCTGACCGAAGACCGGGACGGCCGGAACATTTTCATTAAAAATCCTTACCTACAATATGTTCTGGGGATCGATTACAATGCCACCAACAGCCTGACGCTGAACGGCCAATTCATTCAGACCATTCGTTTCAAATACGATCGCGAATACGAAATTTCTCAGCGGGAAGCGTGGCACATGCCCACCGACAATATCCCGGAGCAGTTTGTCAACTCCATTTCGCTGAGAGGACAATACCAGGTCAGCGACTTTGTGAATGTTCAGGTTATTTCGGTGGTCAATTTAAAAGATTACGATTACTTTCTTCTGCCCATTTTAAACTACTCGTATTCCGACGGCGTGAATATTTACGCCGGGGCGACCCTTTTCGAGGGACCTTCGCGCAGCACGTTCGGACGCAACAAAGCCTATTCGCGGGCATTTGTCGAAGTAAAGTACAGTTTTTAAACTGATTCGGGGGCGTATTAACCACGGTTGCCGCCCCCACTCGCCGCAGGCAGGCTTTAACCCATCGCCATTCCCTGCCAAAAACGGACGGAATTACCCTCGCTTTTTAGTAAAATAGTAAATGAGCGGATTATCATATTCTTGACATTTGATTAATTTCGATGTAACTTTACTTAAAATTACAAATCCAACAAAAAAAACAGGAGGCATTTTATGGTGAACAAGACCCTACTCACCCTCTCCGTAGTCACCCTGCTCCTCCTTCCGCTTTTTCTCTCCGCCCAGGTACTTGGCCCGTGTGGCGTGAAGCCCTCGGCAGAGAAGGGAGCAACAGTGAAAATCGAGAAGGAGGTAACCAAGGCTTCCAGTCTGGAAGTCCAACCCATTCCCTTGCCCGGTCAGCGTGCGATTGATTTTGAGCTGACGGCCGTGGTGGGCAACGACATCAAAAAAATCAAATTGTCGGATTACCAGGGGAAATGGCGGGTTTTGTGTTTCTTCCCCGCCGCTTTTACCTTCGTCTGACCGACCGAACTTTCCGCAGTTGCGGAACGGTACGACGAATTGAAGAAACTCAACGTTGAAGTGATTGCCATTAGCACCGACACCCAATTCACCCACTGGATGTGGAAAAAAACTTCCCCCACGGTAAAGAATGTCCAATATCCCATTTGTGCAGATCCCAGCGGAGCCGTATCGCGCGCTTACGGGGTCTGGCAAAAGGATTCCGGATTAAATCAGCGGGGACGATTCATCATCAATCCCGAGGGCATCATCATGGGAGTGGAGGTACTGGCAGGACCCATTGGGCGCAATGTGGACGAACTCATTCGTCAGATCAAGGCCATGCAGGCGGTGGCGAAGAATCCGGGTAAAGCCGCGCCGGCAGGATGGAAACCGGGTGACAAGCTCATTGGCACCGGAAAGGATTACATTGGAGTCTATTAATAGACCGTCCAACCCTGCAAAAGCCGATCGGGTCGCTTTACCTGATCGGCTTTTTTATTCCACCGCGCCGGAATTTAGTTAATCGGTTTATTCAAGGGAGATTGGCCACTTTCCCGGAATAGTTCAATCGTTTCCGGCTGGATCAGCACCCAGATGGTGTAAATCCCCAGGGCAGTCCCCAGCGGCACATTCACCAGACTCAAAAATCCCAGCACCAGGGTCAGTATTCGAGCCCATTCCTTTCTTTTAAATAAACCCATTCCGGCCAGCAGCGAAGGAACTGCAATCATTAAAAAGAAAAGCAGCAGGAAATAGCCCACCGCCGCCAGGGCCGTCAGGGCACTTTGATCCCCACTAAAAAATCCCACTCCCGAAAGAATCAACAAGCCCACCAACCCAATAAACAGGTTGTAAATCCCGAAAGCAATGTAGAGAGCGCCCAGAATAGAAATATGTTTGTCCATTTGCTGCCCCTATTTTTACAATTTCAGAAATAAAAGCCGGTTGCAACCGTTAAATTGCAACCAGGCATCCGTCTAAAAATTTTTAGGGAAACCTCAGGGTGGATCAAGTGGCCATACCCATTCCACCAAAAAGACTTACAAAAAGCGTTACCACTACAAGATAAATAATCAAACCGATGACACAAACAATCACCGCGCGACCGGTGCTTTCGTAATCCAGGGCCTGACGCACCGCAATAACCATGGCCACCAACATCCAGATGGAAGCGGCGAAGGAAATTATCATTCCCAACCCGGGAATAAATCCAAATACGCGAATCACCCCGGGTGAACTGGAAAAACCGATGGTGCGGAGCAGCTGTCCGTAATCCGCCTCTGTATTCTTCCCGGGAAGAATTTTTGTCCCCACAAAATAAACAATAAAAGCCCAGATAAACCAACCCACCAGCGCCGAAATCGTTCCAAAAATTAATCCTCGAACCCCCATGACCGACAGGGAACCAATACCGGCCGCCACCGCCGCCAGCACCACTACTGTCATCGCCTGCCCCATAGCCGTCTGGTCCGCTTCTACCTCCTCATACAGTTGGGGATCCAACTTCGCAGCCCGAATCATTCGATCGGTTAAACTTGCCATAATGCCTCCTCCTGTAATTTTTGACAAATTAATATATTGTCCTCGCACCAAATCTTCAAGAGAAAATGCGTGGACCGGCTTTTTTTACCCCGAGCGGTAAAAATGAAAGGTAAGCAGCAAAAACGCGGGGGTAATTCGCGCCGGAGGCCACGCGGTTTTTCACCAGCGAGATTTTTGTTTATTTGTTTCCGGTTTATTAAATTTAACTAACAAACAAAGAAGGGGGAAATTCAATGACTGAGGTACAAAAAGAACTGATTGAGATCGAAGAAAAATGTGCCGAGGCTTTCAATCGCAAGGATATCGACTCCATTCTGCAATATTTTTCCGATCGGATTAGCGGATTTTCCTCCACCAGGCACGAACGTTTTTCCGGCAAAGAGGAACTTCGCCAGACGTTTGAATATTACCTGAACGAAGCGCAGGAAGTGAATTACCGCTTCACGGATCCGGAGACGGTGGTGCTGGGCGATATTGCCATCCTCAGTTTCTACTGGACGGTTACCCTAAAGAACAACGGCAAAGTGACCGAAGTTGCCGGCCGAGGTACCCACGTTTTCCAAAAAGCTCCCAGCGGTTGGCAGATTGTTCACGAACATTTTTCCAAAGCCCATTGATTTTGCCCCGGAAACATCTTAAACTGGCGACTCAAAATTGAGTTGAGATTATTTTACAGAAAGCAGGAACATGTGAGCAAACAAGCGAAGAGGCAACCGCCCGGGGAGTGGAATTTTTCGCGGATTCTGATTGTACAAACCGCCTTTATTGGTGATGTGATTCTGGTAACACCGCTGATTCAGCGAGTTGCGCACCTTTTTCCTAGGGCTCAACTTCATTTTTTAACCATTCCGGCTTCCCGCAATTTGGTGGAGACGCTACCCTACTTAAAACGTTTGTGGTTGTTCGACAAGCGGGGGCAGGACCGGGGAATAAGCGGATTGTGGCGTCTGGGGACCCGGCTGCGGGCGGAGCAATTCGATCTGGTACTGGTTCCTCACCGCTCCATTCGCAGCGCTCTGCTGGCCTGGCTCACCCGGGCGCCGCTGCGCATCGGTTTCGATCGCAGCGCCGGGAATTTTTTGTTCACTCACCAGGTGACCTATCGCCAGGACCGCCACGAGGTGGAACGCAACCTGAGTTTGCTGACCCCCCTGGGCATCGAATCGCCGCAAAAACTTTTTCCGGAGATTGTGACCACCCGGGAAGACAAACAGGCGGTGGAAACCTGGATGCGGCGAAGCGGGCTTTCCGACACCTTCCCCCTGGTCGTTCTGGCGCCCGCTTCCGTTTGGCCCACCAAACGCTGGCCGGCTCGCTACTGGGGACGGTTAGCCTGCCAATTGCTGGAAAGCGGTTTTCAGGTGGCTCTTATTGGCTCCAAACAGGACCGCTTCCTTCTCCCACAGATTCGCTCCATCTGTCCGGAAGGGCTGCACAGCGCCATGGGGGAATTAACCCTGCGACAATCGGCCGAGTTAATTCGCCGCAGCCAACTTCTCATCAGCAACGACAGCGCCCCCACCCACCTGGGGGTGGCGATGCGAACCCCGGTGCTCACCATCTTCGGGCCCACCGTACCGGAGTTCGGTTTCTACCCCTACGGCGAGAGGGACCGGGTCGTTCAGCTGGAGAATCTGGACTGTCGACCCTGCTCCATTCACGGCGGAAAAACGTGTCCCCGGGAACATTTTCACTGCATGATTCATTTAATACCTCAAATAGTATTTCAACAAGCCAAAGAAATTTTGTATGAAAATAGTAAAGATTCATCCGGATCATCCGAAAAAAGAAATTGTTGACCGAGTCGCAGAGCTATTGCGTCAGAATCGGGTGATTATTCACCCCACGGAAACAGTTTACGGGTTAACCGGTTTAATCGCCCGGGAGGAAGTTATTCGCAAGATTCAACAAATAAAGGGACGAGCGTTTCAAAAACCGTTTTCCATCATGGTCCGTTCGGTTGCAGACATCCTGGAACTTTCCGGACAGCGTTCCGAGCGATTGCGGCGTTTTCTGGAAGATCTGTTCCCGGCCGCGTTAACCGTTCTCCTCCCTCGACGCCGGAAGCTGGTCCCGGACTACTGGAACCAATTTC
>JAJRXE010000072.1 GCA_024276455.1 Calditrichota bacterium | reverse complement strand
AGTCGATGTAAGTGGTGTCGCGCACCATTCGGTAAAGCCCCAAGTAGAGGTGGAACGGGAGTCCCAGCACGAACGGTTCCCGGTAGCGAAAGCGGAATTCGTCGGAGAAGCGGTCGGGTTTTTGCCAGAAGATGTCGATTCGCCGGCCGGTGCCCAACACGTTGCGCAATCCCACATTGACCCGTCCGGTGAAATAGCCTTTCTGGCCCCCGGCGCTGGCCGGCGCCGGGACGTAACCCAGAATCCCGTCGAATACAGTGGCCGGCGATTCTTTGAAACGCATCCGCAGGTAAAATAAGCTGTCCGGGGTCATCATCAACTCGGGCGGTTCGGCGGTTTGAACAAAATCTTCCTTTAACAGACGCTGGTAGTATTTTTTCACCCGCGATTCCCGGAAAATTTCGCCGGGGCGGAAATTCAGCGTCCGCTGTAAGTAACGGGGATTCAGACGGGATTCGGACTCAAACTTCAGTCCGGAGAGGCGTACCAGCGCCCCCGGTTCCAATTGCACCTGCAGAATCAGCTCTTTTTCCCGCCTTTTTCCCGGCTCAATGCGAAATCCAGTGGTGGCAATCTTGCAGAAGGGGTAACCGTTTTCTTCGAACTGCCGCAATACCGTCTCGAAAACCGCTTTTTGCAAATCCGGGGTAAACGGTTTCCCGCGAAATTCTTCCAGGGTTTCTCGCAGGTCCGTCATCAGATTCTGTGCGGCGCTGTCGGCCGTCCTCATTTCCAGGGTGCGGAAGCGAAACAGCGGTCCCGGGGTCACGTAAACCCGGTAAACCACCCCGGGCGGCCTGCCGCGGAGCGTTTCGCGCAGGGAATCCACCCGGGCCAGGTAATAGCCGTGCTTTTTCAGGGCCTCCAGCACCCCGGTTCGAACCGCCGCGCGGGTTTGCGGGGTGGCGGGTTGGTAGCGAAAACGGCGGGAAATTTTGCGGGCGGAAAGGGGCAATTTTCCAGGCGCGTGAATTTCCACCGCCTGAATCACCGCCGTCTCCCCGGCAGGCGGCGGCGACGCGGCCTTCAGGAAGGCGGCGCCCAACCACATCCCGAGCAGAAGGCAAATTCCCCTCGCCAAAGGTTGAACGCGATTTTGACGTTTGCCGGTCATTTTCCCTTTAAATTCTCCCTTGCTTCTCCAAATTGCTCTTCGCTTCCGGCGGCGCGGCAGCCTCCGGCCTGTTTCCGTTAAAAGAATGCCCGGACTTCGGCACGAGCCAGGTGGAGGGGACGCACCATCCCGGCGTCCTGCCGACCGTCGTAATTGGCACTAATGGTTACATTGCGATTCAAAAAGTACTCGAAGCGAAAGGTCCACAAATAGGACCAGCCTTCCTTTTTACCTTTCCCCATTTCGTAAGGAATGGGACGGTCCAGCGGATTGTCCCGAATGTCCACCCGTAAGAGGGAGGCCGAGGCAATCAGCCGGGTTTTGCTCCGCATGGCAAAATTAATCTGAGGTTGAAACTGGACATAGCGCACCCGCATCAGATTGGCAGGGTCGCGGTCTTTTTCCAGACCGTACTCCAGCCCCAGCTGGAACTGCCAGGCGTACACCGGACGGTAATTCAAGCGACCGGCCAGAATGTGACTGTTTACATTGCGATTGCGGCTCGGACTGGAGGAGACGGTGCGCTGATTCAACACGTTCTTGTATTCTAACTCGTGGGAAAATTTTTTATTTCCCCAGCGCTGGCGACATTTTAGCGATTTTTCCCAGAAACGCCGCCGTTCGTTGAAATTCACGTCAATGAACGAGTTGGAAATGTTGTCGCGGAAGCGGCTGCGCAGCTGTAAGCCAAAGTTCGGGTTCCGTTCAAACAAATAGATGTCCTGATTGGCCACATAGGACCCCTGGAGGGTGGTCCGGGTATTGTGAAATTTGCTCCAATCCAGGATGAACAAGCGCCAGATGTTCTGATAGCGGCTCTGCTCTTCGACCTTCAGGTAAGAAACGAAGGAGACGCTGCGGAGCAGACCGGAGAGACCGGATTTTTTTCGCCGGGAGGTGCGAGGGCGGTAGCGGAATTGCCAACCGGCTGCAATGCGGGTAGCCGGCTCGTAATTGCCGGTGGGCACCACTAACAGCAGGAAATTGCCCTGGGGATCGGGCACGTATTCGCCCAGGGTGGGATCGTAGCGGTAGTTGCCGCGGTTCTCCCCCACGTCTAAAAACACCTTTTCCCGCAGGGCGGTGAGCTCGCTCGCCACCTTGTAATCCCAGCGGCTGTCCAGCGTGCGGGACCGGTTGCGGAAGCGGATTTCCAGGTTTGCCAGGTAGCTCTGGCGATCCTGATAGGTGGTATCCTGAAACTGAGGATCCGGTTGGTACTTGGGAATGCTGTCGGATGGCAGATTGCGGAACTTCTCGCTGTATTCTTTGGAGCGGTAAATAAAGGACACCCGTCCCTGCCAGGAGTCTCCGGACTGAATTCGGTAGTTGAGCTGGTGAGTTTGGGAGGTCGAGAGGTAAAGCAGCTGCAAATCGTGGTCCGGGTCGTACAAATAATCCTCCCGCACCCGACTTTGCAGGGACCAGCGGCCGTTCAGAAAACGGGACATGAGCAATCCGCCGGAGAGTTCGTTGAATTTAAAGCCGGTGGACGGCCGCAGGTTTTGCCGGGTGCGGCGCTCTTCGCCGTAAACCTGCAGGTAGGGAAAAATTTTCCAGAACCAGCGCCCCAGTGCCCCGTTCCAGCGGGTCCATTCGCTGCGGGTCAGGGAGTCCTGGCTTTGAACATTCTCGGCGAAGAACCTTCCGGCCAGAAAGGTGGAATCGGGCAACACCACCTCTCCCCGGCCACGCCGGGAAGACAACTCGCTGCCCTGCCGGATGCTTCCGCCCTCCAGAATCAGGTGCAGGCGACGTCCCGGCTGGTAAATCAGGTTCGATTCCAGGGCAGTCTCGTCGCCGATTAAACGGTTCGCCCCCAGATTCCAGCGGTAACTGTACTCCGGATTTACCTGGCGATCCAGCGGAGCGAAGTTCATCTGCCGGTAGCGCCATTTCAGGTTCAGCAGCAGCGAACCCAGATGGTGCCCCGCCACCACCAGGCGGGGATT
>JAJRXE010000071.1 GCA_024276455.1 Calditrichota bacterium | reverse complement strand
GTTGCGGCAGGAGATGGCGCCCGGACGTCATCGCTTGCGCTGGCAGGGCCGTAATCAGGCAGGGAAAGCGCTGCCTTCCGGCGTGTACTACCTCCACCTGCAGGCGGGAACATTTCAGTCCACACAAAAATTGCTGTTACTGAAGTAAGAAATGATTCTCTTTGCGTTTCTCTCCGGAACGGTCCCCTATTCACACCACTCCGGAAGGCCGTGCTTTGATTCAGTGGGCACGGTCATGAAGAGTCTTTTCCAACTGGTGTGAGATTTTTCGTTCCGCTGGCGCTTCACTCAGAATGACAATAGAGGAAGTCCCCGGCATTATGGAAGTACCGGGGACAGATTCTTCGCTCCGCTCAGAATGACAGAACGCTACCCGGTCATTCTGAGTTCCGATTCATCGGGGCGAAGAATCTCTTTCGATCGCTCTGCTTTCTGTGAGGCGGAGGGCTTAGCCAGGCGGCTCGTCAGGTGGGTAGATTCTTCCTTTCGCTGGCACTCCATTCAGAATGAAAATCGCTGTGTGGTTTAACGGCTCTGGAGGGCCCGCTACAAAGGTTAGTCCCCTGGGGACCTTCCCCCAATGGGAAATTCGCTCCGCAGATTTTCCGTTTGTTTTTTAGCCAGTTTATTATATTTTTAGAGCTCGGTTCAAGGTGGTTGGGTATGCAACGGACGAATATCCTTATCTGTTTTCTGATTCTAATATCAGGGAATGTTCTGGCAGACCTGCAATGGGATCGGCTGTCCTCGGTGCGGCACCCCGATTCCCTGAAACCTTTCCTTCGAGCGCTGGAGGATTCCGTGGAGAGCTCGCTTCCGCGTGCCTTCCTTTATCTTCATCAAATGGAGCAGCGGGTCGAGGCGTTTCAATATCCCCCGTTGATCCGCCAGTACTGGTTCATAAAAGGGAAATATTACGATTTAACGGGGCGTTACCAGGAGGCTCTGGAGGTGTATTTGCAATGCGCCCGGCAAGCCGAAGCACGGGGTGCGGAAGCCGATTATTTGCGAGCCATGAACAACGTGGCGGTACTGTACGCCCGCATGGAACGTTTTCAGCTTTCCAATAATCTGTTCCGACGCTTGATTCCCCGGGCACTCCGCCATGGCGACCAGCAACGGGTACTCATTCTCTACGTCAACATGGCCAACAATTTTCTAACGCTGAACCAGCTGGACAGTGCCGCTTATTACTATCAGCAGGCGCTTCCGCTAACCCATCATGGTTCTTTTTTTCGTGCCGCGGTGGAAGTAAATCTGGCCCGGTTGTATTTGCGACAAAAAGATTACCGGCGGGCACGCCAGTTTGCCCAGCGGAGTGCCGCATACGCCGATTCCGCCGGCAATCGAGAGATGTATCTGGAAAGCCTGGCTAATCTGGTCAACAGCTACAAAGAGGAACGGCAGTGGGAGAAAGCGTTGTCCCTGTGCCTGACCATGGAGCGAACGGCGAAACAATTTAACCTACCCTTGCAACTCCGGGATGTTTATCTTAATCTGGCCGAGATTTACCAATCCCGCCATCATTACCAGTCCGCTCTGGCGTACTATTTCAAATACGACCAGTTGAAGGATTCGCTCTTTAATCTGCAGGTGGCTCAGCAAATGCAAGAATTGAAAGTAAAGTACGACACGGAACGCGTTGAAGCGGAATTGGCCTTAAAGGAGAGCATGCTGCGCCGGCGGGAAATGCAAATACGTTTTTTAACCGCCATGGTAATGGGAATCCTGCTGTTCAGCGGGGGAATAGCTTGGTTTTACTTTCGCCAGCGGGCGGCGTACCGGATTTTGGTGCAAAAAAGTTTGCAATGGAGTACCAGTAACCTGGCAACGACCGGGGGGCGCAATCGGGGTTCCGGCGCAAAAGGAGTGCAGCCAAGCGAAGAAAAAAAACGGCAAATTACCAGGGCGCTGAGAAAAGAGCTGATTACCCAGCGGGCTTTTACCGAACCGGATTTAACACTGGAGAAACTGGCGCTCCGCTTAAATACCAATTCCCGCTATCTTTCCCAGATTGTCCATGAGGTCTTCGGCACCAGCTTTCCGCAATTGCTAAACAATTTGCGTGTTCAAGAAGCGATTCGTCTTTTTCGGGAAGATCGTGCCAGTCGCTATACCATCGAGGGAATTAGTCAGACGGTGGGCTTTAACTCCAAATCATCTTTCAATGCGGCGTTTAAAAAAATTACCGGTGTTACCCCCAGCTATTTCCGCAATGAGCTCAACCGCCTGGAACCGGAGAAATAATCGAACGGTGCAGGTTAAGAGAAAGTACGGCAGCAAAATTTTACCCTTTGCCCTTCCGGCGAAGTAACTTTCCAGAAATTTCCCCGTAAAGGATAGAAAAAAATGGGGGCAAACATGAGGAGAACCATACGGTATTTAAACACGTTGGTTATTTTTGGACTGGTTGGATTAGTCCACCTGGCAGCGGCGCAACCTCCTTCCGATGGTACCCTTCCGCTGGAGAAGCGCCTGTATATTCTTTCGAAAACTTATGCAGCGATTCCGCTCTATTTTGCCCACTGGCAGGGGGCGCCGGAGTTTGATCTGGATTCGCTTTACCAGGAATATTTGAAGAAAGTAATCGCCACGAACGACCGTTTCCAGTTCGATTTGCTCATGTTGGAGTTTGTTGGTCGGTTGAATAACGGCCATTCCTGGTATTCCGATCGCTGGTTGTGGAAAGCACAAAAACCGCTGGGATTTCACCTCACATATCTGGATCATCAATGGGTCGTTACCCGAAGCTTGATTCCGCAGTTAAAACCGGGCGACCTTATCCTTAAAATCGATGGCCAGGATTTTGAAAGCTTTTTCCAGGAAAAGAAGAAATACATCAATGCTTCCAGCGAGAGGGGAGCGAGAACCAAATTCCCCTCCCGCACCTTTTTGTTTCCGGAAGAATTTACGCTCCAACTGGCCAGTGGGAAAGAGGTTCGCATCAACCGCAACACCCAGGATATCCGTATGCCGCCGCGAAAAACGTCCGGCCGTTGGATTGAAGAAGGCCAAATTGCCTACCTCAAAATTCCGGGGTTCGACAATCCAGCCTTCGAAGAAAAGGCCGTGGAGCTGGTAAAAAAGTTCCGGAACGCCCGGACGTTGATTGTGGATGTGCGGGGAAACGGCGGCGGTTCCACACCGGCGAAACTGGTCAGCGCCCTTCAGGACCGTCCGTACCGCTTCTGGTCCGAATCCACCCCGCTGACTTTTGGACTCTTTACAGCCTACGGCAGCCTCTATCGTAAATTTGGCGACCAGCTTCCTTCAGACTACAGAACTGCCCTGCAGATGATGAGCGAATTCTTTAACCATTCCCAATTGTTGTGGATGTCGATTTACGAACCTCCCGATAGTACCATTTTTACCGGGAAAATCATTATTCTTACCGACCGTCGCTGTGCGTCCGCCTGTGAAGATTTTATCGTCCCTTTTAAGGATAACAAACGTGCCCTTATTGTGGGCGAGAGAACCATGGGAAGCTCCGGTCAGCCTTACATTATGGATTTTTATGATCAGATTTCGG
>JAJRXE010000070.1 GCA_024276455.1 Calditrichota bacterium | reverse complement strand
GAAAGTCGATGTTAGTGAGAGAAAGAAAAACTTTTGGTTTAGAAAAAGGAAAGTTCAGTCGCCCTACGGGCTCCTTCTCTTTCCTTTTAGAAATGATAATTCAAATAAAGTAGGTGTAAACTTTTTTCAGGACTTGACAAAAATTATGGTTGTGTAATTTTAATTGTGTCTGGGAGCTGAAATAAATAAAATCAGCCTCCTGTGGACCAAAAAGAAAGTAACAAAAACACAGGAGGCTGAAACAATGAAAGATAACACTAGCATATTAGAATTGTTTTTTGACCAAGTCAAGCAGATATTGGAGAAGATGTTGCAGGAAGAGCGCCAGCTCTATTTAGAATCCCATCCCGAGACCAAAGGTAACGGTTACTATTCTCGGGATTTGCATTTGCCCTGCGGAGAGTTACGAGCCATTCGGGTTCCCCGGAGTCGGGATGGTGGATTTAAGACCCGGTTATTGCCGGAGCGTCGGCGTTCCATTGAGGAGACAGAGGCCCTTGTCAGAGCCTTGATCATGGCGGGTGTATCGACACGCAAGATTGGCCTGGTATTTAAGCAGTTGTATGGGATGAATCTGTCTGCGACGACGGCCTCGCGTCTGAGCCAGATAGCCGAGCAAGAGATTACGGCCTGGCGGCAACGTCCATTGGAGAAGCAGTATGCGGTTATCTTCCTGGATGCGTTGTTTGTTCCCTTAAAGCGGGATCGGGTGGAGAAGGAAGCCGTATACGTTGCCTTAGCCATCAGGGAGGATGGTCGCCGGGAGATATTGGGATATTGGTTGCCGGGCGGTGTGGAATCGGCTGAGAATTGGCGAGAGATTTTGCAGGAGTTAAGAGAGCGGGGCGTAGAGAGGGCGGAGTTTATAGTGGCCGATGGTTTATCGGGGCTGAAAAAGGTTATTAGTGAGCTATTTCCCACGGCTTACTATCAGCGGTGCCTGGTTCACATGATGCGTCGCAGTGGTGCCAGGGTTCGGCAAAGGGATCGGGAGGCCATTCTGGGCGATTTTAAGCGGGTGTATCAGGCAGTGAATAAAGAGCAAGCGCTTGAGCATTTTGAGGAATTGGTTCGCCGATGGGGTAAGATTTATCCTCGTCTCATTGCCAGCTGGAAAGAGGCTCTAGCGGATTTACTGCGGTTTATGAAGCTGCCGTTGCCAATACGTCCTTACGTTTACACGACCAATGCGTTGGAACGGGTGAATAAAGAAATTAAGCGCCGCTTAAAGAGCATGGAACAGTTCCAGAGCGAAGCCAGTGCTGAGAAATATTTGTATGCTATCTTGCAAGAAACGAACGAGAAACTCCAGCAACGTCGTTTGAAGAACTGGGAGTATTATTACACAATTTATCAAGAACAGAAAAATAATGTTACGGTCCACAGGAGAGTTGAGACACAATTAACTTGACTCTATCAACAAAATTAAGAATAACAAAATTATTTTTTTCATTTTTCCTCCTAAAAATGCTTATTATTTAAAGCTTTAAATTAACTATTAATTATAATTCAAAATTTTTTGTAAGGTGGGGATTTATTCCGAACTTTATTAATTATTAACATAAAAATTAAATTTAAATTTTATATTTGATGGAGAAGATATATCTTATAAAAACTACAACATTGTATAGGTAAAATTTTTTTTCTACGGGGTATCTCTTTGACGTATATTTTATTAAAAATTCATTTTTTGGATTCCTTTATAGAATGATAAATAATAAATATTTTGTCAAGAAATATTTTTTCAAAATTAAAAAATTTCAATTTTTAATTAATTAAAAATTCACAGATGAAAAGGAGAATTTTACTTCTTGTCTAAAATATTTTTTAAAATTTCATAATTTATTTAATTAATATTTAACAAAGGGAAAAAATTTTCAATTATATACAAAGGTGATTAAAAAATAATTAAAAACCTAATAATTTAACCAATTCTCTTTTCTCTTTTACATTTGATTTCCCCCAACCGTGTAATTATTTTAATTTAAATAAATTGTACTAGAATAAAACAAGGAAATCTCCCATGACCGACTGGCAAACCTATCGAAACCTGTTTCCTCACCTCCCGGAACAAATTTACCTGAACCACGCCGGCATTGCGCCACTGAATACCCGTGCAAAAGAAGCCATCGAAAATTTACTGCAATTTCGCAATAAGAAAGACATCGAATTCTGGCCGGCAGCACTGGAGGAAAAAAAACATTTAAAAGAGCTGATTGGCAAGCTCATAAACGCCCCAGCGGCAAACCTTGCCCTGGTTCCGAACACGTCTGCCGGGCTAAACATCCTCTCCCTGGGGCTGGACTGGCATTCGGGCGACCGCGTGCTATTGAATAATTTCGAATTCCCCTCCAATGTGATCCCTTTCCGTGGACTGAAACGGCTGGGCGTGGAACTGGACTTTGTGGAACACCGTCAGGGTACCATTTCACTGGAAGATCTGGAGGCGAAAATCCACCCCCGCACCCGGGTGCTTTCCATCAGCTTCGTGGAATTCCTGAACGGCTTCCGCAACGATCTGAGAGCCATCGGGGAACTCTGCCGCCGCCACAATATTATTTTTTCCGTGGACGCCATCCAGGGGTTGGGCGCCCTGCAGCTGGACGTGCAGGACATGCAGATCGATTTCCTCTCCACCAGCGGTCATAAATGGCTCATGTGGCCGGCCGGGCTGGGATTTGTGTACATTTCCCCCCGCATTTTCGACCAACTTTATCCCACCATGGCCGGCTGGCTCAGCGTGAAAACCCCCTACGATTTTTTCAACTATTTCCAGGAATTCGCTCCGGACGCCAATCGCTTCGAAACCGGGACCTTTAACACCATCGGAATCATCGGTGCCAAAGCCACCCTGAAGATGATGCTGGAAATCGGTCCCGCCAACATCGAAGAGAAAGTCCTGCAAAATACCGACTATCTGATTAACCGCCTGCAAGAAGCCGGCTACCGCCTGTTTACTGACCCAAGCCCGGAATACCGCTCCGGGATTGTTACCTTCTTCCATCCCCGGGCGGAAGAAGTGGTGAAATACCTGAAAGAACGCCGCATAACCGTTTCCCTGCGGGAAGGGAAAATCCGGGTTTCCCCCCATTTCTACAACAACCAGGATGATCTAGATGTTTTTTTGAATGCCCTGTTCGAATTCGACAAAAATCGTTAGCCGGTCCTTCAGGATCGGGTAATGGGAAAATTACCAAACATTCTTTAGGTCATTTATGACCTTCCCAATTCCCATCAAGAATTTTTGGAAGGCCATGAATGGCCTCTACCGGCGTGGGTGGTTACCTAATTCCAGGCCGTGAACGGCCTGGCTAACCCTTTCGATTTCAACCACTATTACTAAACAAGAAGATCCTCTGAGAACGCCAATCCATGTTTCTTTAAAAATTCCTTAACTTCTTCCTGGAAACTGATTTTCTGATGATGTTTTTCTTGAGTTTGAATGTACTTTTTTACCTTTTCTTTCTGTGACTCGCTAACGGAAAATATGCTGTATCGCTTTTGCCAAAAGAATTTTCCTTGCACGAAATTCTGCTCATTTATCCAGTGCGAAGATTCTCCTTTGATTAGATTAATCGCCCTTGCCGGAGAAAAGGTAACAGGCAGGTCAATAAGTAAATGGAAATGATCGTGTGTACCATTCACCTCCACAACAAAAATATTATTCTTAGCAGCATATTCACGAATATGTTGATTAATTTTGCACACCAATTCCGCTGTGAAAATTTTTTGGCGATTTTTCGTAGACCAGATATAATGGAGATAAATTTTTGAAAAGGAACGTTTCATATCACTATCTCCACAATTTTTACGATATTTTGATATATTTTAATAATTATTTATAATAATTTCCAGACAATGAATGGCCTTTCATTCTTTTTTGAATGAATAACATCGTTAGCCCGATCCTTCAGGATCGGGAAATGGGAGGATTTCCAAACGTTCTTCAGGTCATTTATGACCTTCCCAATTCCCACCAGGAATTTTTGGAAGGCCGTGAATGGCCTCTACCGGCTTGGGTGGTTACCCAATTCCAGGCCGTGAACGGCCTGGCTAACAAAATTAAACCCCAATTCTCCTCTCCTGATGGTAATCCTCTTCTAACCCCTCACCCCGAAAAATTAAGGCCGGGGGTGAGTTCACCACCTTCCTTTTAAAAATTTTTTCCAAAATTTTGACCTGGGTGGTTTGATTTTTATTTTTTAAATGCTTAAATATTGATCAGTTATGTTTAACCAGATCATTCAGACCGATTTTTTTAGGACCGGTTTAGCTTTATCAGGCCACCGGAATTACCAGCAACCATATTCCTGGAAATCGACGTCAGGAGGAACCGTTCACCTATGAAAAACAAAACATTCTCCCGGGCGTTTGCCGGAACTCTGATCGGACTTACTACAGCCGTTCTCGTCTGGGCGCTCAGCACCTTTCTTTTAAAAGGGTTCTTTTTCTCCCTGGAGGCTCGCAGCTACGACTGGCGAATGCGTAAAAAAATCACTCCCATGAGAAATCCTCTGGAGGATGTCGTCATTATCGACGTCGACGCCTTCAGCGTGAAAAAGCTCGGCAAGTTCCATTATTGGCCGCGCACCTATCGGGCCAAAGTGATCACCAATCTGAGCGAAGCCGGCGCCCACCTGATCGGGCTGGACCTCATTCTCGATCCGGACTTCCGGCATGGGGAAGAAGACCAGGCTCTGCAACAGGCCATGAGGCAAGCCGGCAATGTCTGTGCGGCGTTTTACCTCAGCCTGGCGGATTCAGCCAACTTCCTGCCGGCCATGTCTGCCCCTCCCGGCGGTTTGCACAACAAGGCTCTGCTTCACCAGGTCCCTCCGGCACTTTACCACCTGCTGCTGGCGCTAGACCGCTTCGAACCGGAATACCCGGATTTTCTCAACGCCGCTGCTTGTGCCGGTTTCGTGAACATGTTTCCGGATCCGGATGGCGTGCTCCGCCGCCTCCCGCTTTTTCTGCGTTTTAACGAAAATGTGTATGCCGCCCTCTCCGTCCAGATGGCCCTGAAGCTGTTGGAAGTAGAAAATATCGACTACAACGCAGAAAAGAAAATCGTGATTCTCCGGCGCAAAAACGGCGAAGAAGTGCGCATCCCCACTACCAAGCGGGGACAAATGCTGATCAATTTTGCGGGACCTTACCAATCATTTCGCTACATCCCCTTCTACGATGTTCTGATGAAGCGAATCCCTCCCCAGTATTTCAAAGACCGGGTGGTGCTCATTGGTACCTCTCTGCCGGGACTGTACGATTTGCGGGTCACCCCGGTGCAGGCGGCTTTTCCGGGCGTGGAAATCAATGCCAACATTATTCACCAGATTTTGAACCGCCAGTTCATCCGCCTGCTTCCCACCTGGTGGGAAATCGGTCTGCTGTTAGGTGTCGGGTTGCTTGCCGGTCTGCTGCTGATTTTTCTGCGTCCGGTGGCCGGTTTGGTTGCCACGGCACTGCTTACTTTCCTGCTGGTGCTGGGCGGATTTTTCGCCCTGGCAGAATATTCCCTCTGGTTGCCGCTGGTTACTCCCCTGCTGGTTGTGATTCTTTCCTTTACTTTCGATTATGTGTACCGCTACCTGTCGGAGGAAAAGGACAAGCGCCAGATTCGCCAGGTGTTCTCCCATTACGTTTCCCCTTCGGTGGTAGAGGTGTTACTGGAACATCCGGAAAAAGTGGGACTGGGAGGAGAGAAAAAAGTTTGTACGGTGCTTTTTTCCGATCTGGCCGGGTTCACCAGCATTTCCGAAAAAATGCCTCCGGAAGAGCTGGTACAATTGCTCAACGAGTACCACACCGAAATGACCGAAATCATTTTCCAATACCAGGGCATGCTGGACAAATACGAAGGCGACGCCATCATGGCGGTGTTTGGCGCCCCGGTGGAGATTGAGAATCATGCCGAACTGGCCTGCCGAACCGCCTTGAAAATGCAGCAACGTCTGCGGGAATTGCGGGATATCTGGTCGGATCTGAACAAGCCCGCCCTGAGTGCCCGTATCGGGATTAACACCGGGGAGATGGTGGTGGGCAACATGGGCTCCCGCCTGCGATTCGATTACACCGTGATCGGCGATCCGGTAAACCTGGCCGCCCGGCTGGAGAACGCCAACAAAGTGTACGATACCCAGATCATGATCGGCGAAAACACCTACCAGTTGGTGAAGGACCAGTTTATCTTTCGTCCTCTGGACCTGTTGCGGGTTAAGGGTAAACAAAAACCGGTACGGGTGTTCGAGCTGATTGCCACCAAAGAGGAACCGCTTCCGGCGGATTTCCTGGAAATGCTGCACCAGTTCCAGCAGGGATTTGATTACTATCTGAACCGCAACTGGGAGTGGGCCGCTAATCACTTCCGGCAGGCGTTGCAAATCCGCCACGACGATGGGCCCTCCCGCCTCTATCTGCTACGTTGCCAGGAATTCCTGCTTAATCCCCCCGGCAAGGAATGGGACGGAGTATTTACTATGAAGACCAAGTGAGAGCTTCTTCCCCTTGAATTGCCACCAGCAACCGTTAGCCAGACCATTCACGTCCGGGTTTTAATGAATAATCCAGGCAGGGTTAGGCTAATTAGGAGGTTTTAGCACGTTCGGCGGGAAAAACCAAAGAAAATGTCAACAACCGGGGGGTGGGAATTACCTTTTTTCTCCGTACGGATCAGGCTAAAATTTTGGCCTCACTTCTGATGAACATTCGATTTTTTATTGAATCGAAAAAGATGGGAGAACCAACGTTCTCTCTCAACACACCCCCAAATTTCTCTATCGACTGTTTCGGCCTTGTGTAAACACCTTTTTGTTTCGTATGTTTAACCTGGTTAAATCAAAGGAGGTATTCATCATGAAACGGGAGCAGGATTTATAGAGAACCAAAACCATTTTTTCTACCAACGCGGCTCTTGAAAAAAGGCGTTAGCTGGACTAAATTGATTCCTGGAAGAAGTGGGAAACGGGCAAGCGGGATGGGACGAAATTTGTGGTGCAGGCGGGAATCCATTTCAAAGGGAGATCAAAATTTACTTTCTGAGGGAAACGGCATGTTGTCTGGAGTAGGGTGATTTTACAGTCGGAAACTTTTTAACCGGACAAATCTGTTGACACTCAGACCATCAGCATGAAACAAAGGGGCAAAACATAATAAGGACTAAAACACTATGTCATTGTTAATTTTCTATCTTTTTCTGGCGCTGGGTGTTTCATTTATCTGTTCCATAATGGAAGCCGTTATTTTATCCATCACCCCAAGTTACATCGAAGCTCTGGAGCAGCAATCGCCCAAAACCGGCTCGACCCTGCGTCAACTGAAAGCAAATATCGAGCGGCCACTTGCGGCCATACTAAGCTTAAACACAATTGCTCACACGGTGGGAGCAGCCGGTGTCGGGGCCCAGTCAATGCTCGTATTTGGAAATGCTTACGTTGCCGTAACCTCGGCTGTTTTGACATTTCTCATTTTGATCTTTTCTGAGATCATTCCCAAAACCCTGGGGGCGTTCTATTGGCACAAGTTAGCTAAAATCACCGCTCGAACTTTGACCATTCTGGTCTGGTTACTTTACCCCTTGGTCCTATTGACGCAAAAAATTGCCAGCTGGTTAGCTTCTGAAAAAAACATGTCCATTGTTAGCCGGGAAGAGCTTCGGGCCATGGCGGTTTTGGCTAAAAAAGAGGGGATATTCAGTGAACATGAGTATCGGATTCTGAAGAACCTGCTGAGTGCCGGCAAACTGAAAGTGAAGGACATCATGACACCGCGAACGGTGATGTTTACCCTGTCCGCAGACATGACGGTGGGAGAAGTTCTGAAGAAACATCCGGAAATCAAATTTTCTCGTATTCCGATTTACGACAAAGATCCGGAGGACATTCACCACTATGTGATGAAAAACGATATTATGTCGGAAGCTTACCGGGGCCGATTGGATACCAAACTGCGCTCCCTTGGCCTGAAAATAAAAATCGTGCCGGAGTTCGCTACTCTAATTTTTGCCTTTGAACAGTTTCTGAACCAGCGCGAACACATTACCCTGGTCGTAGATGAATACGGTGGAATAGCCGGCATTGTTACCATGGAAGATGTTGTGGAAACCCTGTTAGGGGTTGAAATTGTGGACGAGACCGACGACACCATCGATATGCAGGTGTTGGCGCGGCAATTATGGACTAAACGAGCGCGCGCACTGGGATTGATTCCCGGTAAAGAAGCGAGTTCTTCTGGCGAATCTTAATCGCTGTACAGGGCGTACTTTTAACATAATGTGAACCTCCGAGCAATCCAGTCCTGACCTAAAGAAATTTGGTTAAAGAAACGCACCGGAACGTACAATCTTTTCTAATCAAACGGTAAAAGGAGAAAAATGGAAAG
>JAJRXE010000069.1 GCA_024276455.1 Calditrichota bacterium | reverse complement strand
GACTTGTTAATAAAACTTTTTTTAAACTAAGTATTTTAGTTTGAAAACATGCAGTTGTGTTACGTTTTATACTAATGAATTTAAACAAAACTTGCTATACTTATAAATTTAATTTTTTTTTACTTTATAGTGTTAGAAGTTCTATGTGAAAATATGTTAAATTTAAAATTGATTTTTTATTGAATTTTAGTTCCATACATTTAATTTAAAAATAATTTCTGTAACTTCATTTAAAAATTTTACCGGATTGTGATTCACATCTTTCCACAAATCCCGGTCGATGGCGATGAATAAATCGCGTACCTCCGGATGCCAGGAAAAATATAAATTGTAGGCCAGATCTTTTAACCGCGACATTTCTTCTGGAATACTGGGGGTAACCCGAATGGCGCCTAAATATTTCATTGAACCGCTCCTTGAATCGTTACTTGTTTTTTAAGCCGAAGAGAAAATAAGGAAATTTGAGAAGAAAAACAAGAAGTAACTCTAAATAGAGTGACGAATTCCCCTGAACTTGCCCGGTTGGGACGAAATGAAAATTACATTGCCTTTGAACGGTTAAATAATTATTTTGCGCCCGGCTTTTCGCGAACAACACATCGGAGTAATTAGCAATGACCAGCGAAGAATACATTCAATTAGAAGACACTTACGGAGCCTCAAATTACAAACCGCTTGATGTGGTGATTGCTCGAGCGGAAGGAATCTGGGTGTGGGATGTTGAAGGGAAAAAATACCTGGATTTTTTGAGTGCCTATTCAGCTTTAAATCAGGGACATTGTCATCCTAAAATCTACCAGGCAATGGTAGAACAGGGGAAACGGGTCACCTTAACTTCTCGCGCCTTCCGGAATGATCAGTTGGGCTCTTTTTACAAGATATTGAGTGAGATTTCCGGACTGCCCCGGGTATTGCCGATGAATTCCGGTGCGGAAGCGGTTGAAACGGCCATTAAGGCGGTGCGAAAATGGGCGTACAAAATTAAAGGAGTGCCGGAAAACCAGGCCGAGGTTATTTTCTGTGCAAACAATTTTCACGGACGCACCATTACCATTATTAGCGCTTCCACGGAGGAACAATACAAGGATGGTTTCGGTCCCTTGACACCCGGCTTTAAGATTATTCCTTACGGAGATTCCCGGGCTCTGGAAGAAGCCATTACTCCAAACACCGCCGCATTTATTGTGGAGCCCATCCAGGGTGAAGGCGGAATCATTGTTCCCCCGGCTGGTTATTTAAAAGAGGCCGAAGAAATTTGTCGCCGCCACAATGTGTTGTTGATTTGCGACGAAATTCAAACCGGTCTGGGACGAACGGGCAAAATGTTTGCCATTGAACACGAGCAGGTACATCCGGACGGCCTGACGGTTGGGAAGGCACTCTCCGGTGGTTTCTACCCAATTTCTGCTTTTCTGGCCACCGAAGAACTGATGTCCGTATTTAACCCCGGAGATCATGGTAGTACCTTTGGGGGAAATCCTTTGGCAGCGGCGATCGGGAAAGCGGCTTTGCAGGTGCTTCTGGAAGAAAATTTAGCCAGCAGAGCCGCAGAAATGGGTGCCTACTTTATGGAAAAACTGAGCGCCTTGAACAGTCCTCATGTTAAAGAAGTACGTGGCAAAGGACTGTTAATTGGCGTAGAACTGAAACCGGAAGCCGGAGGAGCCAGACGTTTCTGTGAAGCTCTGAAAGATGAAGGAATACTTGCCAAGGAGACCCACGAAACCATCATTCGTTTTGCACCGCCATTAATCATAACCAAAGAAGACATTGACTGGGCGATGGAAGGAATTGCCAGGGTGTTGGCCTAACTTCGTTTTGGCAAAAAAGGAACAAAAGAAGAGCGAGAACATCGCGAAAATTTTCGCTCTTCTTTTATTTTTCGCCACCTGGAAATATTAATATAATATATATTATGTAAACCTATATCTGGAAGAGAATCCCCTGCTCTATTTTGGCACAGATTTTATTCGGGTTTAAAGCGAGGGAGCTACTGCGGAATAAGTTTACCCTTTTTACTGGAGCTGTTGTTGTGCCTTCTCAAAAATTTTTCAAAAAAGCGGATCGATTCCAGATAGGGTTTGATCTCTTCGTAGTATTTAAATAACTCTCCGATTTTTATCTCTGGATAAATCTGTTCCATCTTAAAAAAGAAATACCGCAAAAACTCGATGTAAATATCGACACTATCTCTGGTAATTGGTGGATTAAACGTGAAAATTGTTTCGTCTTCCAGTGAGATCGATATATTTATTTTTTCCCCTTCGGCGGAATTGTTAAATTCGATTAAAGCGGTCTTAAATTGCGCCTGTATCTGATATTTGTCAAAATATTGAGCCAGGTAGAGAAATAGATAGTAATATGCGTCAGTTACAATATCTTCCAGATCGATATTCAGGTCGGCTGGCTTCTTATCCAGGGAATCTGATTCCAATATTTGCGCAATGAGCTGTTCTTTACTGGGAATATATCGTTCAATCCGAATTGTGCCGTTTTTAAATCCGTCCAAATCGGCAAAACTGTCTATGATCACCGGTTCGGTGGAAATGATGTTCGAAATGTTTCCATTTTGCAATTGCAGAATGGTTCTCTCCTGCTCCCAGTCGATAATAAAATAACCGCTAAATAATTGTTTATGATAATATTGCATCAATTTAGAAAGAGGCACTGTCGAAATGTCTAAATAGGCTTCGGTGACATAATTGCCCATTAATTTTTCCGGATCCGGAAAAGGAATAGAACGAAGAATGACATTCATCTGTTCATTCATAGGGGTACGGGAGTAGATTTTAAATAGCTTATCTTCCGGACCGTAGTAATCAAACTCGTGACCGTTTTTTTCCTGACAAATCACATAAAAGACGGTTTTGTCACTTAAAGGCAGATTACCGAAGGTTTCCAGTACCAGACCGGCCAGGTCTTCCGGAAAAATAATCCCCATTATTTCGCCGAAACCAGAATATTTGGCTTTGGCCGGGTAATGCGGGTCTTCTAAAACAGTGAATCCCAACCGACGAAGACTCTCGACAATATTTTTAATGATTTTACGGTTGGGATCTATTGCCAACACGGTAGGTAAAGACACGTCCCTGTCTCCTTTCTTGATTCCCTTCTATTTAATAAAATCGACACAATGGCAAGTTCCTTTAATGAATAAAAAAAGAGCTTCCGGATACGGGATTAGTAGAGCAAATAGTCCTTCCGTTCCAGTTTGAATGGCTTTATTTCTTCTTCCATCTTCTGCCAGATTTCTTTTAAGGGTGCCAGCTTTTCAATCATTTCGCGGAGCCAATTGTTTCCTGCCAGAATATCAAAGGGGAGCTTATGGTACTCGTATTCGTAAGGAGGTTCCTTCCAGGCAAAATAGGTAGAATAATGGCGGAACACTTCCTGCAAAATGGCCACCGTCGTAAGGATGGGTGAAAACTCTTGGGGATCTAATACATGGATGAAAGCGCCCTGGCAGATTTCCCCCTGAAATTTATGGAATGTCGGTTCGAACTGATAGGGGCGAAAATAGACTCCCGGCAGACTTAAATCATTTAACCGTTCGCAGAAGTCTCTACCGTCTATCCAGGGAGCACCGAATATTTCAAAAGGTCGGGTAGTACCTCGTCCTTCCGACAAATTAGTAGCTTCTAACCAGCACATCCCCGGATAAACCAGAGTGGTTTCCCAGGTGGGAATATTGGGGGAAGGAAGCACCCAGGGCAGTTGAGTCTCGGGGAATAGCATGCCCCTCTCCCACCCTTCCATTGAAACAACGGTGAAATCCAGCTTCGGGAAAAAACGTTCTTTTAAATATTTTCCAATTTCTCCGATCGTCATACCGTGGCGCTGAGGAAGCGGATAAAGTCCGACAAAACTACGATATTCCAGGTCTAAAAAGGTGCCTTCCACCTTTTCTCCTCCGATGGGATTGGGGCGGTCTAAAACCAGTACTGCAATGCCGTTTTCCTGGGCAGCTTCCATGCAAAGGGCCATGGTCCAGATAAAGGTGTAATATCTCGCCCCAACATCTTGCAAATCGACAATCAGTACATCGATGTTTGCCAACATTTCTCTGGTGGGCTTTCGGTGTTGGCCGTAAAGGGAATAAATTGATAAACCGGTTTTTTGATCCAGGTAACTTTGCCATTCAATCATATTGTCTTGCGTATGTCCCCACAGACCGTGTTGCGGACCAAATAAAGCGGTAATCTGCAGAGATTTCTGTTGGTGTAATGGGTAAAATAAATCGATAATGTGCCTTAAATGTTGGTCAACTGAGGCCTGATTGCAAAGAATCCCAACTTGTTTTCCCTTAAGCATTTGAAAGTTTTCATCTTTCAGGACATCGAGACCAGTTTTTACGACCATGAGGGTACCTCCAGCTCATTTTTGGCTTCCAACTATGTTCGGCCTTAAAATTACGTGAGATTTTTTTCAATACCAAACTGAGTTAAAATTTTTAAGCGTTTGAAATAATCTGGTGTATTCGTTAGATTTAAATCAATATTATCCAGTTGATTACAGAAGAAAGGAGGGAAAATGGAAATCACTCTGACAGGTAAAATAGCACTGGTTACCGGCGCAACCAGCGGTATCGGGAGAGCGACGGCGATTCGATTTGCGGAGATGGGGGCCGATCTTACAATTACCGGACGTAACGAAAACGCTTTGCAGGAGGTCGCCGGGCATATAGAACAAACGGGACGCAAATGTCTGGCACTAACCGGCGATTTAACGTCCGAAACGTTTCGTCAGGAGCTAATTGAGCGTACCATTCATGCCTATGGTCGCCTGGATGTGCTGGTGAACGCTGCCGGTGTCATTGCTTCCGGATCCATTGAAACAACCTCTTTGAAAGAATTTGATCAAATGTACGACATCAATGTGAGATCGGTGTTTCACCTGATGCAATTAGCCGTTCCTCATTTGATTTCCAGCAAGGGAAACATTGTTAACGTGAGCTCTGTAACCGGAATTCGGGCTTTCCCCAACGTGTTGGCTTACGGAGTAAGTAAGGCAGCGGTGGATCAGTTAACGCGTTCGGCGGCATTGGAACTGGCTGATCGGGGTGTTCGAGTCAATGCGGTGAATCCGGGGGTGGTGCAAACCAATCTGCACCGCAGGGGCGGCATGGACGAGGAGGCTTATCGGCGCTTTCTGGAACACAGTAAGACGACCCACCCTCTGGGGCGGGTTGGTCGACCGGAAGAGGTGGCCGATTTGATTGCTTTCCTGGCCTCCGATCGGGCCGGTTGGATCACCGGGGTAACTTACAGTATTGATGGAGGTAGAAGTCAAACCTGTTTCAGATAAAAAGGGGAACGATGATAAAACATGTCATTTTCGACCTGGGAAATGTGATCGTTGAAGTACATCCCGAAAGAACCATGCGGGAGTTTGCCGTCCGCTGCGGTTTGCCGGAAGAAAAGATCCGAACGTTTTACCTCTCTCAACTCCATCTGGATTTTATGGCCGGCAAATATCGTCCGGGAGATTTCTTCACTCAGATGATGAGGCAATTTCCCTGTCCAATCGATGAAAACGAATTCCGGCGCATCTGGAACCGGGTGATTGGTGAACCCAAAAACGGCATCGCCTCTCTGATCTCCGATTTGAAAAATCGCTATGTTCTTTCCATTTGTTCCAACACTGACCCCTGGCACTGGGAAGAAGCTCTGCGGAAATGCCCTTTTTTAACGGATTTTGAGCATTATTTTCTTTCTTTTGAAATGAAACGGAATAAACCCGATCCTGAAATATTCCGGTTTATTTTAGGCGTCCTGCAGACCACCGGTCCGGAGTGTGTGTTTGTGGACGATACGCTGGAAAACATTCAGACGGCTGAGAAATTGGGTATTCATGGTGTGCACGCCGAGGATGTAGCCACCATCAGAAAGAAATTTGTTGAATTGGGGATTTTGTCTTAGCCCGCTTTATTATTGAATAATCAGCAATTTATGAAAAGACGTACGCAAGGTCTTGTTGGTGGCGGCATCGGTGAAAATGATCTGGTAAAAATAGATGCCGCTGGCGAGCCTGCCGTTTAATCCCAGCCCGTCCCAATGAATGGTTGGGGTTCCGGCAAAGGAGTGCTGGCGGGTTAATTCGGCGACTTTTTGTCCCAGGGTATTGTAAATGATCAGGCGAATGGTACCGGCTCCCGGGATTTCGTAGCGAAAAGAAGTGCCCCCATTTCGGTAGGAACAGGGATTGGGAAAATTGGGAAATACCTTTAACTCCGTCACAGGCGTTTCTTCCCCGGAGAGAAAATACCCGGAAAAAACCGCCCGAATCATGAGATCGCCGTCTACCGGTTCGTTACT
>JAJRXE010000068.1 GCA_024276455.1 Calditrichota bacterium | reverse complement strand
TGTACATCCTGGTGCCCATTTTGGGGGCCGGGTTAATTGTGGGCTTGCTGGTGGGCATTTTTCAAGCGATTACTCAAATCCACGAAATGACCCTGGCGTTTGTGCCCAAAATCCTGGTGGTGGGGTTCGTGATTTTTCTGCTTTTACCCTGGTTTTTGAATATTTTAATCGGTTTTACTCTGGAGCTGTTTAACCAATCAATTACGATGATACGATGAGCCTGTGGGAATTATTTAATCAATTGGACAACTGGCTGCCGGTGTTTCTTCTGACCTTCGCCCGGATGTCGGCCCTGTTGCTTAGCATGCCCATTCTGGGCTACCGCCCGGTTTCGGTGCGCGTGCGAATCATGATGGCGCTGGTACTCTCTTTCATGTTGATGCCTTTGCTGGTGAACAGCGTCAAGCTGGAACCGTTTGTTCTCACCCTGTTCGTCGTCGATCTGATTCGGGAGGTGTTCATCGGGTTGGTGATCGGGTTTGGCGCCCGTATTCTGTTCGATAGTTTTCTCATGGCCGGCAAGTTAATCAGTTTTCAGATGGGATTAACGGTGGTGAACGCCATCGATCCGGCCACCAATGTGAATCAGCCGATCATCGTACAATTTTATTCCACGGTGTTGATTATTTTCTTTTTGTTAACCAACAGCCATTATTTGCTAATCGAGACCCTGTACCAGAATTTCCGTCTGATCCCCCTCGGCAAGGGGTTATTCCCTCCCGGTCTGGGAGAAACGTTTGTCAGCGGAGGAAGTTTGATCTGGGACCTCGGGCTGAAGTTTGCCGCTCCGGCGATGATTTTTCTCATTGCGGTGGACATTGCCATCGCTTTTGCCGCTCGTATGATGCCCCAGATGAATGTCTTTTTTGTTACCTTGCCGGTTAAAATCGGAATCGGTATTTTTATGCTGATTCTCTCGTTGAAAATTTTTCAAACAATGTTCGGTATTTTTTACGATCAACTGGAATTGTACTTGTCCACGGTGTTGGGTTACTTAGCGGGTTAAGGAGAAAATGGCGGAGCAAACAGGACAGGACAGAACTGAAAAGGCGACGCCCAAGCGGCGGGAAGAAGCGCGTCAGAAGGGCAATGTGCCGAAGAGTATGGAGGTAAACTCCGTGGCGGTATTGCTGGCGGCATTTGCCACGATTCACCTTTTTTTCTCCTATCTGGCCCGGACGTTAAACGGATTTCTGGTGCAAACTTACCGGCTGATTACCCATTTCAATCTGGACATCAATACGGTACAGGGAATGTTTTGGAATTCCGGAAAAATCTTTTTGCTGATTCTGGGCCCCATTTTTTTGGCCATCATTGCGGTGAGTTTCGCGGCAAATCTGGTCCAGTCCGGATTGGTTTTCTCCAAAAAAGCCATGATTCCCGATTTAAAGAAAATTGATCCCTTCTCCGGCTTGAAAAAGCTTTTCTCCCTCAATTCGCTGGTCGAATTGCTCAAGGGACTGTTAAAAATTGCCATTGTGGCCATCATTGGGTATCTGGTACTGTCGAAGTACCAGTTTGCCACTCTGTTTCTGGTCAACCAGCCTCCTTACGAAATTATTTCGTTTGCCGGGGTGATTATTCGGGAGCTGAGCATTAAAATCGCCATTGCCCTGGTAGTGATGGCGGCGGCGGATTTTGCTTACCAGCGCTGGAAATATGAAAAAGATTTGCGCATGACCAAGCAAGAAGTGAAGCAGGAAGCCAAGGACACCGAAGGAAATCCCCAAGTGAAGGGGAAAATAAAAACCTTGCAACGGCAATTAAGCATGCAGCGGATGATGGCGGCGATTCCGGAAGCCACCGTTGTGGTGACCAATCCCACTCATATTGCCGTGGCGCTCAAATACGATCCGCAAAGCGGACCGGATGCTCCGGTGGTGTTGGCGAAGGGAGTCCGGAAGGTGGCGGAGAGAATAAAGGAAATTGCCCGTAAACATAATGTCCCAATTGTCGAGAATAAACCATTGGCACGAAGCCTCTTCGAGTCCTGTGAAGTTGGAATGGAAATTCCCATGGTGTATTATCAGGCGGTGGCAGAAATTCTCGCTCAAATTTATCGGGAAAAGCAAAATTCAAATTTTTGGAATTAGGTGAATTGAAATGGCGGCGAATGTGGAACAGGTCAGATTGACCAGTGTAACCGGGAAAAGCAATGCGGCGTTGGCAGCCGGAGTGATTATCATTCTGGCGGTGATGATTTTCCCCCTGCCCAGTTTCCTGATGGATGTGTTGCTGGCCATGAGCATCACCAGCGCCCTGATGCTCCTGTTTGTTACCCTCTACATCCTCCGTCCCATGGATTTGTCGGTGTTTCCCGGATTGCTGCTGATCCTGACGCTGTTTCGTCTTTCTTTGAACATCGCCTCCACCCGGCTGATTCTGGGGCAGGGGTATGCCGGAGAAATTATTGAAGCCTTCGGTTCGTTTGTCGTGCAGGGAAATTACGTGGTTGGGGGCGTGATTTTCCTGATTTTAGTCATCATTAATTTTGTGGTCATTACAAAAGGTGCCTCTCGTATTGCCGAAGTGTCCGCCCGTTTTACTCTGGATGCGATGCCGGGAAAGCAAATGGCCATCGATGCGGATTTGAATGCCGGTTTGATTGACGACCAGGAGGCCAAAGCGCGCAGAGAACAAATTGCCAGGGAAGCGG
>JAJRXE010000067.1 GCA_024276455.1 Calditrichota bacterium | reverse complement strand
GGGTGTCCGGAACGGTGTCCCAGGCCTGGAGTCTGGCGGAATTTATTCGCAACCTGCGGGAGGACTTGCTGGGGATTCGTCCCGATTTACCCCGGAAGCGTCTGACGGTGCAGCCCAACCTGCCGTCCGCGATTTCCCGGGTGGCGTTTACCTTCCGGGTGGGGGAGGCAACGTTCCGCGCTCATTACGATTTTTCCGGGGGAAATTGGTGGGTGCGACTGCAAGCGGAGCGTCCCTTGCCGGACAGGTTGCAGGTGAATTTCCGCCTTCCAATCGGGAAGCAGGAAGCCCGCTTTGCAGTGAACTGGCAGGGAAAGCGTCCCCTGGAGGTTACCTTGCGTCGGGGAAAGGACGGTGTGCAATTACGGGTTGGCGGAAGGCTCCGGAAAATCCGGCAGGTGCAAGAACGGGTTCTGCTCTCTGAACTGAATTTCTGCCAGCCGAGCCTGGATTTTTCCCTGCCGGTGTTGCAGGGACCCGGTTACGATTTGCTCTCGCCCTCCGAGGTGCTGCGGGTACCGGGAAAAGAGACCCCCTTGCTGTTTGACGTTACCGATCCCGCCTGGGACGACCGCGGGCCCAACGGACGTTACACCTACCCGACCCATCCGGCTTTCCAGCCCGGGATTTTCGACGGCCGCCGGGTGCAAATCTTTGCCGACCGCGATTACTATTATTTCCGTTTCGAATACGCCAATCTGGTGAATCCCGGCTGGCATCCCGAGCCGGGCTACCAGCTCACTTACACCGCCGTGGCGCTGGTGTTTGCCGATTCTACCGAACCGCAGACCCGGGAAGTGGGCATGGGTGCCCATTACCGGGTACCGCCAGAATTTGCCTTTCAGCGAATTCTGTACATTGGAAACGGTTTCCGGATTGTGGACGGGACGGGGAAGGTCCTGGCGGAGTTCCGTCCGGCAGATCCGTCCCAGGCAATCGGATTTGTAGCGGAGAAAGCGGTACGTTTTGCCGTTCCGAAGAAATATTTCCCGCCTGCCCGGCTGCTGAGGGCGCTGGTGATGATTGGCGGGCAGGACGACCACGGCGCCGGGGGATTGGGGGACTTCCGGCAGGTGGGGCGTACGGCCACCCAATGGCAGGGCGGCGGGGGCGACCGGGAGCAGGGCAATCCCGCCGTGTACGATGTGATTGAAGTGCGGTGATTTTTTTCCACGAATACCGCGAATAATAGGTGATTTCGGTTTAAATTTTTTAGAATTGATGGGGGGATTGTGGGATTCTCTTCCCCCGGAGTTTCGCCCGGAAACAGCTATTAAACAGGCATTCTCCGAACCCCGATCTGAAGATCGGGGCAAGTTAATCTGAGGAATCCGCTGTTCACGGACGGCTTTGGAGCCAATCGGTTTGCTTGAATTGCCCCGGGATTTATCCCGGGGTTTTCATGGACAGCACCTCCGGTTAATTATATCAAGGGGATTTGGTTTCAGGGATACAAATAGACCGTGTCTGCCTTTGCGGTGTCAGTTGGCCAGATGAATCGAAACACACTGTCGGCGGGTCCCGAGATGGTGTCCCGGGGAAAATGAAAGATTTTCCATTCAATGAAAATATCGGTGGTATCCCAATCTTTTGCTACCTTGAGCTGAAATTCCCGCTCACAGCCGGCGTAGACCGGGTCGGGTACGGAGAGGAAAAGCTCCGCTTCAAATTGGTAGGATTGAAAATTCCTCATCTGGTACCAGGAGTAGTCTTGCTTGGGAAAGTAGGTTACTGCTTCCAGTTCCACCGCCTTAACGGTCGAATCTTCCAGCGCCCCTTCCGGGGTCCGCAATCCTTGAACTACGTAGCGTAAAGAAAAAGTGGGTTCACTCGGTTTTCTTTCCGGTCCCTCCGGCGACTGACAGGTGAGGAAGAGGAGAAAAAGTAACCAGCCCCAATTTTTTGTTCTGCTCATAATAAAAGCCGGATTTTTTAAGCCATGATGAAATTTATATTTTTTTCATCAAAAAGCAATTGGTTCGTCACAAAACGGAATTTGGGTTTCGTTCTTGGGAAGAAAGATCGCTTTCCTTATATTGTTCCTTGTAACGATAAGGACACGAGGAAAACGACGGGAGAAAGCGATGACTGCCGAGGTGGTGCTTTATCGTGAGGAAGATGAAATCGCCCGGGTTACCCTGAATCGTCCCGAGGTGCACAATGCGGTGAACCGGGAGGTGATGGACCGGCTGGAGGAAATCCAGCGGCAGTTGGCGGAGAGCCGGACGGTGCGGGTGGTAATTTTGAGCGGAGCGGGACGGGAGTCGTTTTGTTCCGGAGGAGACCTGAAATACTTTGCCACCTTCCGGACCCGGGAAGAGGCGCTGGAAATGTCCCGCCGGATGAAGAACATCCTGGACGGTTTCCTGAATGGGCGGCAGGTGGTGATCGGAGCGGTGAATGGGCTGGCGCTGGGAGGCGGTTGCGAGATGCTCTCCGCCTGTCATTTTCGCATCGCCGCGGAGCATGCCCGGTTTTCCTTCCGTCAGGCCGCCAACGGGCTGGTGACCGGCTGGGGCGGGGGACGGCGCATCTTCCAGCTGCTGGGAGTCCAGCGGGCGCTGCGCTATTTCCTCACCGCCGAAGAGTTCACCGCCCGGCAGGCGCTGGAAATCGGGTTTGTGGATCAGGTTGTCCCGGCGGAGGAGTTGCTTCCCGTAACCCTGGCATTTGCCCGCCGGATTACCGCCCATCCGTCCGCCGCCACGGAAGCTTTCCTGCAACTGGCCCGGCTGGCCCGGGGATCCCGCTGGGAGGGATTTACCCGGTTGGAAGAAGAAACCTTCGGCGACCTCTGGATGGGTCCGGATTTTCGCCGCTGGCTGGAAAATTACCTTCGGGGAAGATAACCGATTCCGCGGCCAGACGTAAAGCGCGGCTTGCCGCCCGCCGCTATCAGGAAGAAAGAAATTGTCTGTTACAATCGAAACAAAAGATTCGGAATGACAGAAAATTCCCAACAAATTGAATTTTTCTTCGTATGTTAGGGTAAATCTTTATTAAATTAAATTAGGAGATCCGCAATGGAACAAATTCCTCAGGATTCGACCCAACCCGCCGCGACCTCGGTTAAAAAGGGTGACGAAACCATGTGGGCGGCTTTTTGCCATCTGGGCGGCCTGATCGGTCTGGCCGTTTTCCCCGGCAATGTGGTGATTCCCCTGATTATTTACCTAGTTTACCGGGATCGGTACCCTTTTGTGAATGAGCACGGGAAAGAGGCGCTGAATTTTCAGATCAGCATGACCATTTATTTTATTGCCGCGACTATTCTGGTGTTCCTGGTGGTGGGAATCTTTCTCATTATTCCGCTGTTTATTTTCGATATTGTGGTCAGCATTGTGGCGGCCATAAAAGCCGGACAGGGGGAGTCCTACCGATATCCGTTAACCATCCGATTTCTTAACTAAGGAGCAGCAAGTTTTTCGGCGGAGAAGGGAACCGTTTCAATGAAAATTTAACATATTGAAAATATTTAATTTTTTTAAAGAATGCTTGACATGGGGGTTTTATTAGGGTACATTGTCTGCGAATGTTTTAGGAATTCCAGCCTGCTTTCAAATCCGAGACAGTCTTGAATTGCCTGAGTAAAGTAAAGTTTATTTTAAGGAGACGTTGTAATGTCAGATCGAGTAACTGGTGTAGTAAAATGGTTTAATGCCACCAAAGGGTATGGATTTATTTCCAGAGACGAAGGCGAAGATGTATTTGTTCACTATAGTTCCATTCGGGATACCGGCGGTTTTCGCTCGTTAGAGGAAGGCCAGGAAGTGGAATTCACGATGGGACAGGGCAATAAAGGCCCGCAGGCACAGGATGTGACCCTACTGTAATGTGAACCGATTCCACATTGAAAACCAATCGAGTGCAGCGTGCTTTTGTATGCTGCACTTTTTTTATTTGTCAAACCCACCTTCAAATTCTTGCTGACTTGAAATCATCTTGAAATTCCCTTAACTTCGAAAACGGGGAGGAAACGGTTGCCTTTAGGACCGGGGAAATAAGGAAGATAGTGAAACTGATTGACCAACAGGGCATTACCGATCCGTTCTTGAATCTGGCACTGGAAGAGTACGCCGTTCGCCGGCTGGATATTCGGGAAGATTATCTGCTGCTGTATGTGAATGAACCCGCCGTGGTGGTGGGTAAGCACCAGAATGTGTGGGAAGAGGTAAATCTGGTGTTTGTGGAGCAGGAAGGCATTCCGGTGCTGCGACGGATTTCCGGAGGCGGTACGGTGTACCACGATCTCGGCAATCTGAATTTCAGCATCATTACCCGTTTCGATCCTCGTAAGTACAATAATTACGAATATTTCACTCGTCCCATTATTGCCGCATTGCGCAAACTAAATGTCCCCGCCGAGATGGGGCCGCGGAATGAAATTGAAGTGAGCGGCTTGAAAATTTCCGGAAATGCCCAATTTACCACCAAAGATCGGATGGTGAGTCACGGCACCATTCTGTTTTCCGCTGACCTGAACCGCTTACGGGAAAGTTTGCGGGTGCCGGAGGGCCACATCGAGTCGAAAAGTGTGAAGTCGCAGCGCAGCTCGGTGGCAAACCTGGTGGATTTCCTTCCGCCGGGTCTTACTCTGGAGGATTTGCGGGAAGTCATTCTGCGGGAATTCTGGGAAAATTCCTCAGCCATTCCCCGGGTTCGTTTCACCCCTCCTCAATGGTGGGAAATCG
>JAJRXE010000066.1 GCA_024276455.1 Calditrichota bacterium | reverse complement strand
TAAAACGCTTCCCGGCGGGAATTCTCCAGCACTGCCTCGGAGACGGTAAGCAAGCGTGCGTGGACGAACGGTCTTTGTTCGGTGCGAAACGGTTCCGGTAATCGGGAATGTAAGTCGATACACTTACCCCTCTCGGAGCAAACTTCCCTGACAAGAAAGGCAGTGAACAATTCCGTGTTCAAATCCAGCCCGCCGGCAATTCCAAGGTTGACCACCAGCGCCGGCTGCAAGGTTTTCAGCAGGTGCCGAAAATGTTCCCGTCCCCGGCGAAATCCCATCCCGGTCTGGAAAAGTACTACCTTTTTTTCAGGATGGCGGTAAATGCGTATGCCTGCCCTCTTTTCTTCCCACCAGTGGTTCTCGGACTGCACAAACACCCGGGTTTCAAACGGCAGGGCGGTGACCAGCAGCAAGGGCTGGCAAAAAGCAGGAATGTCTAACAAATCGGATGGCATTTCCTCTCCGGCGATTCACTTTTGGAATAATATGGGATGCATTCAGGCAGCGGGGCAAGAGATTTTTGGGGAATTCCAAGCGGGGGCTGGAAGGCCGTTAACGGCCTTACGCTGGAAGGGCTTTAAAGCCCTTTGAGGGAAAGGGCCTTAAGGCCCTTCCCTCCCCAGCTGAAAAAGGGTTTGAAAACCGACCCCTCCCCTGCCTATATTCCTCCCAAAAAAGGCTGCCCGACATGAAAATCCGCATCTACCGCAAAGATAAATCCGTTCCTCTGCCGGAAAGAAAAACTCCCCGCTCGGTGGGACTGGACGTGTACGCCGCCGAAACGGTGGAGCTTTACCCCGGGGAGGTGAAGCTGGTTCCCACCGGACTCATCATCGAAGCGCCACCCGGATATTTTTTCAAAATTTTCATCCGCAGCGGATTCGCGGTGAAAAACGGGGTGAGTCTGGCCAACGACGTGGGCATCATCGATGAGGATTACTGCGGACCGGAGGACGAGGTGCGGATTGCTCTGGTCCGGCACTACAACCCTCGCGATCCCCGTCTGGACGAGCCGCTGGTTATTGAAAAAGGCACCCGGATTGCCCAGATCATTTTCGAGAAAAACGAATTCCCCCAAATCGAGTGGGAAGAACAGGATCGCCCCGATTTCGCCGGACGGACCCGGGGAGGATTCGGTTCCACCGGCACCCGGTAAACCCGGAAGGGAGAAGCGGAGAAACGGTGAAGGGGAGAAAAACGACCGGTCAAAGAAAGTAGGTCAGGCATCCCTGCTTAACCAATTTTAATACACTAATTGTTTATGGGAAGAATGCTTAGAACATCCAGGATGGTTGTCCTGCAAATATTAAAAGGTCCCGGTAATTCCCAGGCGATTCTGGCTGCCCAGTTCTCCGAAGGAAGAATAGGCGTAATCCAGCCGGAATTTTCGCCAGTAGATCCCCAATCCCGCCGAAATCCCCCCAAAAATATTGCGGCTCAGGGGCTTGACACTCTGATTCACCTCGTTCATATACCCCAGGCGCAGTTTCACTTTCTCGCTCACATCGAATTCCCCGCCCAGGGAGAACCGCTTAAAGCGGTTCCAGAAATCCTCCTCCGAAGCGGCCAGGTCCTGAAAACTTCCCGAAAGCACCAGGGGCAGGTGAGCCAGTCGCTTGGCAAAACCCACCTGCAACATCAGGGGAAGTTTCTCCTTCTGACTGGTGTAATTGTCAAGCGTTGCTCCCAGATTGAGTAACGAGATCCCGATTCTCAATCCGTCCAGTTTCTCGGAAGTGTACATTAAACCGGCATCCATTGCCACCGCCGAGGCATTGTACTTTTCGATAGAGGAATAAATAAACTTCGCGCTCAGTCCGTAATCGAATCCTTCCCCCAGAGTATTGCTCAGACCCACACTGAGCGCCATCTCGGCGGCCGAGAAGGTGTTGCCGGTGCGATCCCCAAATTCGTTGGTTTCTTCAAACGTGCCGTAGTTGAAATAAATGATGCTGCCGGACAGAGTACCCAGTTTTTTCACCGGCTGGGTGTAAGCCAGGTAGCCGCCTTTAAAGTCCAGCAGGTGATCCACGTAATTGACGCTCCACTGCCGCTCCGTAAACCCGGAGAGGCTGGCGGGATTGTACAGGGCCGCGTTGACGTCCTCTTTCACCGCCAGAAGGTTCCCCCCTAGTGCCGCCCCCCGCGGACTGTATTGAGTGCGTAAAAACTCGAAACTGGTGGTTCCGGCAGACTGGGCCGGCACCCCATTGAACAACATCAGAACCATCAACAGCATCAGCAACCTGAACATCTTCATGCTTCCCTCTCTATTAAAAAAGGACGTGTTTTTTTAATCTCAGTGCTTCGAATTTGTTCCCTCACCTTCCACCCACTAAATAAAAGCTGCCAATTCCTCTTCGTAGGCCTTCCAGAAAGTTTCTCCCTTTTCCATCAAGAACTGCTCGAAGTTCACCGTCTGCACATGGGGAATGCTCTGTTCCAGGAACCGTTCTGCAATTTCCTGAAATTTGTAGGGCAAATCACTTAAAAAGAACTGGTGATCCGGCAAATGATCCGGGCGAGCGAACAGATGATGCTCACCCAGCAACTCTTCCACCACCCGGGCGGTCTCCACGCCGCTGTCCACCAGGTTCACCTGCGGTCCCACAATCTTCTGAATCACATTTTTCAGCAGCGGGTAATGGGTGCAACCTAAAATCAGGGTGTCCACCCCGTTGTCGATCATGGGCTGGAGGTAGCGCCGGGCAATCAGGTAAGTGGCCTCGTCCTCAATCCAGCCCTCTTCCACCAGGGGCACAAACAGCGGACAGGCCTGGGAAACAATCTGCAACCCGTCCTGCAAGCGCAAAATTTCCTTGCGGTAGGTGCTACTGCGAATGGTGGCTGCCGTTCCGATGACCCCAATTTTGCCGTTGCGGGTGCGCTGCACAGCCGCTTCCGCCCCGGGATGAATCACCCCGGTCACCGGCACCGGCAGCACCTTCTCCAGCAGGGGAATGGCATTGGCGGATGCCGTATTACAGGCCACCACAATGGCTTTCACCCCTTTGTCCAGCAGGAAGAAGGAATCTTCCAGAGCAAAGCGGCGGACGATTTTCTCGGACTTGGTACCGTAGGGAATTCGGGCGGTGTCTCCGAAATAGATGATGCTCTCCTGCGGCAAACGCTTCATGAGCTGCTTGACCACCGTTAAACCGCCCACTCCGGAATCAAACACCCCGATGGGTCGATCGTCGTATCTCGCTGTTTGGTTCTCGCTGCGTTTCACCGGTGCTCCCTCAAATGGCATTCTCGTAATCGTGTTTAAACTGCTTCAGCCCCTCGAAGATTCCTCGGGCAATTTTGTACTGATAAGCGGCCGTTTTCAAAATTTTCAGGTTGTAGGGATTGGACACAAAGCCGGTTTCTACCAGAATACTCGGCATGGTGGCGCCTACCATCACCCAGAAGGGCGCCTGTTTTACTCCTCGATTGGGAATTCCCAGGCTGTGCAACTGGCGGTCCAGATTCTTTTGCACCAGCGAAGCCAGGTACTCGCTGTGCCGCATGAAGGCATTTTGCGCCAGGGTGGCTAAAATGCGATTAATCCCCTGGTACTCCTTGCGGGCCGATTCGTCCTCGAAATTAATCACCGAGTTTTCCTTCAGCACCACCTCGCGGGCCATTTCACCTTTTTCGGGTCCCAGCAGGTAGGTCTCAAACCCGGAAATGCGGCGTTTGGGCGCCCAATTGGCGTGAATGCTGATGAACACCTTGCCGTTTTTCTCGTTGGCGATTTCGGTGCGACGACGCAGGGGTAAAAACGTGTCCGTTTTACGGGTGTAAATCACCTTCACATCCGGCATTTCTTTTTCAATAATCCGCCCTAACTTCAAACTGATGGCCAGTACGATGTCTTTTTCGTAGGTCTTGTCCACTCCAATCGTTCCGGGGTCCCTTCCGCCGTGCCCGGCGTCGATCACCACCCGATCAATCAACCACTTGCGCCGCTCCTCTTCTAACTGTTTTTTAATGCTGTCGGAAGGCTCCTGGGATTTTTCTTCGCGTAACTCCGCCAATTCGTCTTCGGAAACGTTTTCCCTGGTTCGTAACACTACTAACACTTCCTTGCGATCCGGTTTGGGCAGAATCTCGATGTGCAGCGGTTTTTGCCGTAACAGGAAAGCCAGACTGGACAATTCGGGAAACTGGAAGACTTTCACCCGCCGCACCAATCCGGCACCTTTCGCCTTCTGAATGGTCGCCGCATCGGCCTTCCCGCCATAAAAATCGACATGCAACCAGCCATAACGCATGTCCGCTGTAATGTCGTTACGATCAAAATCCCGGGTGACGTGGATTCGAATCACCGTCCCGTTGGTCTTTTCGGTGATTTCCACTTCGGTAATGTTCACGTCGGACTGGGTGATGTAAACGGTCTGGTTTGCCCGGTCGTAACGGCACTCCAGCGACGTTTTGCGGGAAAAGAGGGAGAGAAAATACTTGGCTGGCACCCAGACGCCGCCGCGGTACCAGATGGCCGGTGCAGGCATCTGAAAGATTTGCTCATCAATCAAAACATAAGCGTTATTGGCCGCCACCACCATGCGATTCGCCGGCAGGTAAAGCACCACCTTACGCTTGTCCTCGTTCAGGTAGGTTCGATACTGCAAAACCTCCGCGAAACCTTTCAGGGAAAAATAAGCCACACCGCCTTTCCAGAACAGGGGAACGTTCATTACCCGTGCAGGTCCGGCATAAATCGTCAGCGATTCTTTTTGGGGAAGCGGCAGGGCGGCCAGAAAAGCATCGGGAATGATGGACGCGAGGGCTTTCTGAAACTTCAGGGCCAGCACACCCAGAAACGAAAAATGCCAGAAAAATTGCCGACGATCCATATGACCCGCATGGTTTAATTAACTTTTTAAAATAACCAAAACCTCCCTTCAATTCAACCGATTAAAAATCTTCCCCCTTCGCCATATTTAAATTTCAGGTATTTCTTGAAATAGGTTATGGCCCACTTTCGACAATTCGCGTCTCGCCCTAAAAGCCTTCTTCCAAGAAAAGGAAGAAACCATTTTTTCATTTTGATTTTTTCCATTTAAATCACAAGAGGAAAATCAATTTCAAATAACTTGATTTAACCGGGAATTAAAAATATATTCAAGGACATCGGACGGACAGAGGACGCTCAAAAGGAAAAAGGAATGGGAAAGTTCCAGGGAGTTGATTTTTACGATATAGATTCACTGCTTAGTGAGGAAGAAAAACTGATTCGCGATTCGGTTCGGGAGTGGGTGGAGGCCGAGGTCCTGCCAATCATTGAAGAACATTACCAACAGGCAAAATTCCCCCTCCATCTGGTTCCTCAGATGGGCGAAATGGGACTGTTAGGCTCCAACTTGCCGGAAGAATACGGTTGTGCGGAAATTAACAACGTGGCGTATGGCCTGATCATGCAGGAATTGGAACGCGGGGACAGCGGTTTGCGCAGTTTCGCTTCCGTCCAGGGCGCCCTGGTGATGTACCCTATTTTCACCTGGGGGTCGGAGGAGCAGAAACGTTACTGGCTGCCCAGGTTGGCCTCCGGGGAAAAAATCGGTTGTTTCGGGCTTACCGAACCGGATTACGGCTCCAATCCCGGGGGCATGAAGACCACTGCCGTGGACGACGGAGATGCTTACATTTTGAACGGCGCTAAAATGTGGATTACCAACGGGTCTATTGCCGACGTCGCGGTGGTGTGGGCCAAACTCGATGGCGTGGTACGGGGTTTCCTGGTGGAAAAAGGCACCCCGGGTTTCTCGGCGCCGGAAATCAAAAATAAACACTCCCTCCGTGCCTCGGTCACGTCGGAACTGGTGTTTCAGGACTGCCAAATTCCCAAAGAAAATATTTTACCGGGAACCAGCGGACTTAAAAATGCGTTATCTTGTTTGACTCAAGCTCGGTACGGAATCGCCTGGGGAGCATTAGGAGCAGCCATGGCCTGTTACGACGAAGCATTAAATTATTCCCAAACCCGGATTCAATTCGACAGACCCATCGCCTCGTTTCAACTCATCCAGGACAAACTGGTGTACATGTTAAACGAGATTACCAAGGGACAACTGTTGGTACTCCAATTGGGACGGTTGAAGGATCAGGGTAAAATGCATTTTGCCCAGGTTTCTCTGGCTAAACGTAACAATGTGTACCACGCCCTGGAAATTGCCCGTCTGGCGCGCGACATTCTGGCCGCCAACGGCATCAGCTCCGAATACCAGTCCATGCGTCACATGTGTAACCTGGAGTCGGTGAAAACCTACGAAGGGACCCATGATATTCACACGTTAATCGTTGGAGAAAAAATAACCGGAATTTCGGCATTCGTATGAATATAAATTCAGATCAAAAAGCGGTTCTGGTCGTAGAAGACGATATTGCGTACGGTCAGATGTTACGGGACGCCTTAGAGCGTCTGCATTATCAGGTTTACCTCTCCTTTTCCGCCACCGGCGGACTGGACCTCATCAAACAGCACCGCATCGACATTGTATTATCTGACGTGGACATGCCGGGAATCACCGGCATCGATCTGGCCCGGCGCATTTTCAAGATGTTTCTGGACGTCCCGGTGGTGCTTATTACCGGATTGAACGACCTCTCGCTGGTCAAAGAGGCGCTGGAAATCGGGGTGAGCGACTACATCGTGAAACCCATTAAACTGGATGAACTGCCTATCGTGATCGAGCGAAATCTTCAGCGCAAGCAGATTGAGAAACAGCACATGCAGGAGAATAAGGGTGAAACGCTCTTTAAAGCGCTGAAGGCCCTGATGCGGGCGCTGGACGCCAAGGATCCCTACACGTACGGTCATTCCCAGCGGGTGGTTAAATTAGCCATGATGATGGCCAACGAGTTAGAGCTTCCCGAAGACCAGCGTTACACCCTGCGCCTGGCTGCAGCAATGCACGACATTGGGAAAATCGGGATGCCGGACAGCATCTTGAAAAAAGCCGACAGTCTGGGCGACATCGAGCTACGACGGGCCAAGGATCACCCCATTATCGGAAGCGAAATCCTGGGCGAAATCGAAGAACTCTCCGAGGTGGCTTCCATTGTGCGCCACCACCACGAGCGTTTCGACGGCAAGGGCTACCCGGACGGTTTAAAGGGCCACGCCATTCCCTATTTTTCCCGCCTGTTGGCCATCATCGATGCTTACGAGGCGTTGGTATCCAACCGGGTGTACCGCAAGGCGGTGGAGCGCGAAGACGCCCTGCGGGAAATCGAAGCCAATGCCGGGAGTCAGTTTGATCCCGAGCTGGTGGAGGTTTTCACCCGGGCCATGCGGGAAGGAAAAGATCAAGAAGTAGAGAACGGAAAAACCTCCCGGGAACTTCCCGAAATGCCCACCTTTGTCAACAAGACCGGTTAGGATACCCGAACAATTTGCAAGCCCTTCCGGTGAGGAACCGAGGAAAAATAATCCCTCGGATTCAACCCGGGGGGCTGAGGAGAACCCCAGCCTCATTTACCAACGGGCCGTTTTATGTCCTTCTTTGAACCGTCCGGTCAAAGAAGCCTGTCTAACTTGCAACGATTACAAAAAACCTCCCCGATTTTCAACGGATCAATAACATCTTTCTGGTTAAAATATGACTGCTGGTGATTAATTGATAAAAATAAACCCCACTGCTTACCTCCTTTCCATGTTTGTTTTTACCATCCCAGTAAACGGAATAAGTTCCGGGTAAATATTCCTGACCGTTTGTAAGATCGATCACCTCCTTTCCGTTAATATTAAAAATTTTCAAATGGATGGACTCCCTTTTATCTATGTGAAATTGAATATTTGTAAAAGAATTAAAAGGATTGGGGTAATTCTGGAACAGAGCAACTTTATTCGGAAGTTTATTTATCGGTTCTTTTATATTTGTAACAAAATTATTCTTGTAACAATATGATTTTAATATTGGTGTTGAAACATAATCGTAAACACTTACAAATAAGTACGGTTCCTTATTCTTTAAAAAATCATTTACCGTTACACTCTCAATCTCTTGATTCCGATTTTCCCACCAGTCCAGGTAATAAAGATCAAAATAACCGGCGGGATTCCAGATTAAAATCACCACCGTCTTACTGAAAGCAAAGGTCAGGTCTTCAATCCCATCGGCATTCACATCGTAAGCATACATTTCGGTGGTCCCCAGCACATCAGTGCCCCACAGAAAAAAGGTTCTCACCTTGCGGTAATGATTATCCCCATCCGCCTCGAACCAATAAACCCTGGTTCCGGCAATACCCTCGTAATAACTCGAACCACCAACAAAAAATTCTGCTTTGCCATTCCCGTCCATATCATTAGTGGCATAGGTCAAATAGGCATTGGGCGTGGAAATGGTATCGCTAAACACCAGGTCATAAGTATCGTTACCGGTATTTTCAAATACATACACATCGCCGTTTATACTTCCGGTGACAAACTCCTTAAAACCGTCCTGGTCGAAATCCCCTACACTAAAGCCGGAAACCCGCCATTCCGGCGGAGGATATCTGAATTTCCTCACAAAATTATTTACACTCTTATCATATTCAGCAATGTAAACTTTTTGACCATGCGGTGGAAGCGTATCTGCTCCCACATAAATCACATCGGTAATCCCATCATTGTCCATGTCCAGGAAGGTCTCAGAACCTACCGCCCCACTGATCTCCCACATCCGGTAGCGAAAATTCAACACTTGCGGATAGGAAAACAGACTCCAGCTTTCGTAATTGTAAAACCACTGCCCGCCTTCAATCTTAAAATTGATCTCTTTCAAAGAATCCTTATCCACGTCTGTGATGGCAAGAGGCACAACAACTGTATCCTCATATATTTTTCTAACTACAAAGGACGTATCATCCTCTACTTCAATAACTGCACAGTCCGCTGGTTGGGACCAATTTTTTATAGAATATTCACCTACAATATCTATTTTATTGTTTCTATTCAAATCTTCTATCAGCAGTGGCCTACCTACTCCTCCAATTACCAGCAAAATAGAATGAAAAACGTATCTGTTTTTATATAAATTCGTGTCGGCATGGATGAGGTCAAAAAATTGCATGTCAGTGGGGCTGATATCAGGTAGATTTCCCTGATCTTGCACATTGAGATATTTTATTTGCCCGGTACGCCGGTGGACCATTTTTACCACCTCGTTTCCCAGCCCGGTAATCGTGTAGCGCTGCGACAGATTCCGTTGGGCAACTTCCTGTTGCCAATTCGGCAAAACCTTTCCAGCGAATAAAATCAGGATAATAACAGACCAAATCCTCACTTTCGAGATGACAAAATTCACGAAAGCTCTCCTTTCTCGTTTTGAGATTACCAGGAACGCCCCTTCCCTCCTCTCCGGTGATCAGAGGAATCTTCAGGATCGTATCACTCAATGAAGATGCTCCAGCGATGGGCCCGAACCGTCCCTCTATTCAGGTTTACGATGCCCGAACACATACATTCCAGCCTAACACCCATCTGTTCTTCCCCAATTCGATGAAATACCCAGAAGTGAAATCACTGGCTTCTTTTCCATCCCGTCCCATTCTATATAAAAGATTCTATTTGCTGTTAATAATTTTAAAAAGAGCCCGGCTTTAGCCGGACTCTTCATTTATTTTACCAGCAACATCTTTTTAACCACCCGGTTATTTCCCGCTCGCAGCTCGTAGAGATAAACGCCTGAGGCCACCGGCTGACCACTCCGGTTAGTCCCTTCCCAGGGAATGGTGTGTTGACCTTGCAGTAAATATCCCTTGAATAAGGTGGTAATTCGCTCACCACCCACGGAATAAATGCTCAATTCAACCTGATCTTTGTGAGGAAGATAAAAATGAATTCTGGTAGTGGAATTGAAGGGATTGGGGTAGTTGGTCAACTGATAATCGGAAATCAATGGAGCGTCTTTTTCCTGAATTCCCAACGCCAGACTATCCACAAAATTGCCCTGCCCGTCATTGAAGAGAATATTTAGATTGGCAGGAAGATCGGCATGAAGATAACGAATGGTCGCCACATCATCATAACCGTCGCCATTCAGATCAGCACAGCAGGAGCGGCGAGCGCCTTCGCCGTAATTGGCAATGGGGAAGAAACGGGGTGCAGACAACAGGAAATTTCCCTGGTTGTCTAAAACGTAGATTCCGTCCTGACCGGTGCATACTAAATCCGGCAGACCATCGTTCGGAACATCGGAGATTTCCATATGAGACAGGGCGGGCTGAAAAAGAAACTGGTCATGGGCAATCAGACTGTCGTTGCCTACATTCTCGTACATGGTGATTCCGGTAAATTTGCTATACATATATAAATTTACCAGGACAATGATGTCATTATCCCCATCCTGATCCAAATCGGCAATGCGGATGACCTCTTTGAAATCATTCTCCTCCAGCACCAGCGGTTTGAATCCTTCCGGGTAACTGAAGTAGACTACCGTATTCTGTCCGCAAATGGCCACATCATCCCGCCCGTCACCATTCAGATCCCCGCAGGCCAGATCCGTAGGATGATAATCAGGAGTGGAATAGTAGGTTGGCTCGGAAAATTCACCGTTGCTATCGTTGTAAAGAATCCCCCAGAATCTTCCTTGATTTGAAGTTATTACGATATCAGCCAAACTATCTTTATTTATATCTG
>JAJRXE010000065.1 GCA_024276455.1 Calditrichota bacterium | reverse complement strand
CGCACATTCTCGACCACCACATCCTTGTAGCCAATGTAGCTGGCTCGAATCGTGTAGGTACTTACCGGAACGTTCAAGATCACATAGTACCCATCCACGTCGGTCGCGCTACCATATGAGGTACCTTCAATCACAACATTCACACCCGGAAGCGGCTCACCAGTCGACTTATCCTTCACCACTCCAGCAATTTTACCCGTTTCCTGCGCAAATGCCAAAAATGGCACGAGTAACAACAGCATAAGCATAATTATTTTTTTAAACATTACAGAACCCTCCGTTTAATTAATCTTAGTGATTCATACTTCCCAAAAGCAGACGTAAAAACACAACGGAACGTTATGTCATAGGGCTCCTCCTTATTTTGTTATTTTTCTGTGATTAATAACCGACTCTTGCGAACGATTCTGAGGGTTGAAATTTTGATGATAGAATAAAGAAAGATGGTAGCAGTAGCTTCCTCGAAACATAGGCCTCCAGAAATTGGCTTCTCCATTAAACCCACCCAACCTACAGCACCAATAACTATACAAAAGCAATGCCAATTTTTTTTGGAAAACGATTCATCATCCTGTATTTATTACATTTAAGACCAATCTTCTCTTGCCCGGCTAAATGTGATGTGGATCATTTTTTCCTACCCAAGTAGGAAAAATTTTTCCTACCTGGCTCACCACATCTCGACCGCAGGATTTATTTCAGCAATTCCCGGAAGGTATTCGCGCAAAATAGCGGTTGGTTCCGGGTAAATTACAATTTAAATTTTAACCGTAAAACGAGTAGAATTGCAATTCGAATACCAGACAAACCAATCAATAAAGGAGGAGCCATGATGTTCAAATATTTAACAATTATCCAGGCAGTATTGCTATTGTTTAGCGGGATTGTTGTGGGAGGAGAGGAGAATTTCAAGGTACCGGAACTCAAAGCCATGCACGAGGTCATTCATCCCATGTGGCACGATGCCTATCCGAACAAAGATTTCGCAACCCTGAAACGCCTCTATCCGGAAATCGAACAGCATTTTCAGGCGCTTCAGAAAGTTACTTTCCCGGCCAATATGGAAGACAAGGCCCACCGCTGGAAAATGGGTCTCACCAAAATGGAAAAGGTGTTAAAGGAATACCAACAAGCCGTTGAAAAGAACCAGCACGACGCTCTTCTAACTGCTACCAAAGATCTACACGACGTTTTCGAATATCTGGTCAAGGTTGTTAATCCACCCCTTCCCGAAGCGGACGCTTTTCATCAGGTCCTCTTCAAAGTGTTTCACGATTACCTGCCAAATGAAAAATGGGACAAGATTCGCCAGATTATTCCGGAATTTCAATCCCGTATGAAAGCCCTGCAAGGCGCCGCGCTGCCCAAGAAATTAGCCAGCAAGCAGGAAAAATTTAACACGGCGGTGGCCGAATTGTCCAAAGCGGTGGAAGAATTAGCGAAGCAACAACATACCACCGACAACGACGCCCTTAAAGCCGCGGTGATGAAAGTGCACGACGCCTACGAAAATCTGGAGAAAATTCTGGAATAGGCGGTCATTCCAGAGCGAACGAGCCTTAAGTAAAAAGCCTGCCAAATAATTGGCAGGCTTTTTTACCAGATACACGGAGGCCTTTTATGCACAACTTCTTTTTATTTGAGCGCTTCTTCAATCCGGGTGGCAATTTCATCCTGAATGGAACCGGGCATGGTCATGTTTTTTGCAAAAGCCCATTTCCCGGCATCCTCGAAGTACATCTTCATCCGGTACATGATGTCGAGGGTCTCAATTTTAATTCCGTTGCCCTCTTGCCACACGACCACCTCGATGGGGTAAGCCGCGGCATGAGCAATGCCCGGGCAGCGGAACTTCGAACGCGCTTTATCGCTCCCCGCCTTCACAATGGCGAAGGACTTGCTCTCCATTCGGGAGCCCGTTACGCCCAGAACCGCCACAGACTGCCCGGGAATCCGATACAAATATACCAGCTTCAATCCCCAGTTTTTACCCGGCGTTTGCAAACCCGCCTGCAGCTTTTTTAAAACCGCCTCCAAATTGCCAGAAGACCACTCTTTCACAGTTTTAATCTTTTCATTAAAGGGGCCTCCGGCCATCACGCCCATGGTGCGCCCGATGTAACCTTTCTTCCGGAATTGCCCGTACTGTTTGGTGGTTTTCTCTCCCGGCAAAATATTCTCCACCAACTGTCGCAGCTTGTTTTTGTGGGCCAGAGAAAGATCAAGATACTTCTCGTCCTCCAGCAAAACCGTCCGATTAATATTGACCGGATTCACCAGAGAAATATGCAAACCGTTTTCGTCTTCGAAGAGGTTTAAGCGGTCGAGCACCGCGAAGGGAGCCGTCTGGGGATTCAATTCCGTTAACTGCTTCACATAGGCGGAATCCGCCAGCACAAACACCCGTGCCTTAAAACCGCAATTTTCGGGAGAAGCCATCGGCACAGAGGCCACCAACTGAAACGGGCTCCCCTCAATTTTTTCCTGCAGCAGCTGGGAGGCTTCCCGAAAGGTCAAAGGAATTTTGGTTAGAATATATTCGTAAACACCCTGCCTGGCCTCCCCTTTTTCCCGGGCGTTAACCATTCCGGACACCCCCAGAAGCAGGATGAAAAAAGCGGTCAAAATAGTTTTTCGCATGTTTTTTCACCTTCTTTTTTGATGAGGCAGTAAACGAATAGCGTTTCGTTAAATTTTACAAACAGGGGCCCCATTGCCAGCGGGCCCCTCTTAAAACCTTTCTGCGAGTCAATTAAAATCCAACCGTTAAAGACAGGTAAAACAGGTGTTCCATTAATTCGCTGGTGCTGCCATCGTACTCGCTGGCAATAATGCTTTTGTCCACCGTTTGAGATTTGTTCAACGCCAGTTCGTAGGCAAAGTGAAGGCCGAGGCGCGGGGAGAGATACCAGGAAAGTCCGGCCGTCACATGGTGTTCCACAATGGCCGGGAACACCGGGAAAAGGGTTTCGGAGGGAACCGGATTTTTGCCGTGCACCAGGCCGAGGCGACCGGTCAACGCTTCACTCATTTTAAATTCTGCCCCTATTTTAATAACGTAGGTATCTTCCCAGCGCAAGGGAAAGTCGATGGCAATGTCGGAAGAACCCATCATGGCGTTGATATTGGAATTCGTTCCTCCGGTCATCTTCAAAGGCATTTTATCGAAGGCGACACTCCAGAACACGTATTCCAGGTCGGCGCCAAAGACGAACCTGGAGGAGGGACGATAGCTAAATCCGATGCCCATTTTGGCCGGCATTTTCAAATCGGTTTCCACGGTGTAGTTGGCCACCATTCCCGCCTGCAGGTCAATTCCCATTTGTCCCAGTTGTTGAGCAACGGCCTGTTGTGCCAGGGCAATCTGATCCGGCGTGGCCGCACCGGGATCGATTCCCATTTGCATCAATGCGCCGTACACCATGCGATTGAACGCATCGTTAAATTGTTCGGTCATGTCCATCATGGCCGATCCGTTGCGCAACTTCAAGGTGCTCTGGCTGGTAAAACCGGCTCCGATGGTGAGCTTGTCATTCACCCGGTACTGCGCGCTGATATTGGCATTCACCCCAAAGCCGGCCATGCTCTTCATCTCGGCAAAAGCGGTGACTTCGTTGTATCCCAGTCCGCCACTGGCCGGCGGAGCGGCAAACATTTGACCAAACGTGACTCCTGGCGCCGCCAGACCGGTCATCATCATGGGATTCAAGCTGAAGGGCATCCACATTTCCATGGTGCCGTACAATAAATGCACCGACGCGCCCACACTAATGTCGTCTCCGCCTCGGTAAACCACACTCGGTCCCACTTCCAGAACACCAAATTGGGAGTGATATTCCTGTTCCTCGGCAAAAAGAGCATGTTTCAATTTAAAATCCGCTCCCATACCGCCCTGGGTAAACACCCCCACTCCCCATAACCAGGAGGAATTCTGGGATTGATGCACGTAAGACAGATTGAACAGCGGAAAGGTCTGGGAATTGCCGTCCTTATCGTTCAAGGCATTCTGAAAATGCAATTTGGGCATCAGCACCGAAAAGTTGGCTTCCATCATACTGCGGGGCATAAAGGCCAGCGCCGCCGGATTGTTCATCATCAGACTAGGCGAATCGAAGAACCCGTAACTCAATCCCCCTCTCCCAACGGTAAGCGGGCTAAATCCGTTTAAATAGGTCCCATTTGTTGAAAAAGCTTGGGAAAACATTAACAAGGTCATGCAAAGGGATAGAACTACCATGATGCGTTTCATAGGACGTCTCCTTTTGTTTAATGGATTTTAAAAAGATCCCAAACTACAAAAACAGGGTGGTACACATTCGAAAACTTGGTGGTAAAATGGTTCGTACGCAATAAAAATTGGAACCCTTCCCCAAACCAGCGAAAGTTCGGGGAAGGATTTTGACAGCTGCTTTTCAGGTAAACAGCACAACGCCGCCGGCTGCTTTTTCGTAGAACTGGCCCACGGTCAGCACATCTTTTACCTCATCGACCAGATCTTCTCTTTTCAGCTTAAACATGTCCATGGCT
>JAJRXE010000064.1 GCA_024276455.1 Calditrichota bacterium | reverse complement strand
CTTCTTTCTTACCACTGGTTAAACCAGTTGTACGACAACAGCGAGGTTCCGGCGCCTTACCAGAAAAAGCGCTACCGGGCCGAACAGACCAATGCGGCGCTGGAGGCCCGGTTGGAGACCCGCTGGCAGGTGCAGGAACGCTTGGAAACCCGGCTGGGCGTTTCCTACCAGCGCGAAATGCTCCAGCAGCAGAACTTACTTTACCCTGCCGCCAGCCTGGGGCGCAAAACCCGCGAAATCGAAGCGGTTTTCGGTAGCCTGGATTGGCGGCTGCTATTTCTCTCCCGCTGGTTTGCCTCTGCCCGCTTGCACAGTGCGCTACGATTGGAGAAAGTATTCCGGCAGCCCTGGCGAGGATTCCCTTATGCCGGGCTTCATCTGGTGCCCCATTTCTTCCCGGAAAGCAGTTTTTCGCTAAGCTGGACCCGCGGTATTCGTTACCCGGATTTCAACAGTCTGTTCTGGAAAGGCGATGCCCGTGCGCAGGGAAATCCCGATTTGCTGCTGGAGGAAAATCGCAGCTGGAGTGCCGGGTGGCGTTATCTGCCCGGTAATTCCTGGCTGCCGCAGCTTAGTCTATTTTACTACTGGGAAAATATTGAGAATCTGATTTTCTGGTTCCGCCGCTTCGATGGGGTGTGGGAACCCCGGAATGAGGAACGCTTTCGGAAAACCGGTCTGGACGTGATGCTGCAACAAAACCTCTGGCCGGAACACCTGCGGGTAAATCTGGCGTACAGCTGGGTGCGCGCGGTGAACCAAAAGAACGATCCCGTCCTTTACAACAAACGCTTGATTTTTGTACCGGAGCATTCCCTTAACACCTCTTTGTGGCTGAGCTGGCGCACCTGGCAGGCAGAAGCGACGGCCCGCTACGTTTCCAAGCGGGAAACGGTGCTGTCGAATTCCCGCGGAACCCAGTTGAATCCCTATTTGATCTGGGATGCATCCCTACGTTACACCGTCCGGACTAACCGGGTGGAATTGGAAATGGGATTGGTCGCAAAAAATGTGACCGGGGAGGACTATCAGTTAATTATGGGGTACCCCATGCCCGGGAGGGAGTTCGGAGTCCATATTTCGCTTAAACTGTTAAATCCCTAATTAGGAGGAAGCTTATATGAAACGATGGTTGACAATCGCTTGGTTCGTGCTGCACCTGGCAGGCGTGTTGAGCGCTCAGGAAATCCCCAAAAGTGCTTATGTTATTAACTCGGTGGCCAATACGCTTTCGGTAATCAATCTGGAAAACGATCAGGTATTGGTGGATACTCTTTCACCGGGCGCGGGGAGCATTCCCAATTTTATGGTGCTGCGGGACGGGAAAGGTTACGTGGTCAATTCCGGAACGAACGATATTATGGTCTTTGACCTGGCCACCCTCCAGAAAATAAAAACCATTCAACTGCCCAACGACAGTAATCCCTGGGCCATGGATTTTGTGAATGATTCAGTGGCGGTGGTGACCCTCTGGTTGACCAATCAGATAGCGGTGGTAAATGTAAACAGCGGCGAATTGCTCCAGACTGTTCCCGTGGGGAGCAGTCCCGAGGGAATTAAAATGGTGAACGGAAAAGTGTACGTGGCAAACACCGGTTATGTGGATTGGACGCTTCCTTACGAACCGGGCACCGTGATGGTCATAGACACCTCCGATTTTCAGGTGGTGGATACCATTGGTGTGGGTACCAATCCTCAGGACCTGGATGCCGACAGTCAGGGGCGTTTGTTGGTGGCCTGTACCGGAAATTACGGGGCCATTGGGGGAGAATTGGATCTCATCGACACCGCGGCGGACACCCTGCTGGATTCCGTGAAGGTGGGCGCGTTTATTACCACCGTGCGGGTCAATAATCTCGGAAAAGTGTACCTGGCAACGTACGGTTACGGGGTGTTGGTGTACGATTTGAACAGTGCGTCTTTCGAGCGGGATGCGGCGAATCCGCTGGCAGGGGGTCCCGGAGTGGCTTTCTATGCGGCAAACAATGCTTACATTGTGGAGTTTGGGGATGGTTCCAGTGCCAGCATCCTGCGGGTGTTTTCGCCGGGCCACACGGAATTAAAGAGCTACACGGTGAATGTGGGGGCAATTTTTGTGGTGGTGTACGATTCTGCGACCACTGCTCTGGAAAACCGGTTAGCGGCGCTGCCCGGTCAATTCCGTCTGGAACAAAACTACCCCAATCCCTTTAACCCTTCCACCACCATTGAATTTACGTTGCCGGAGCGGGCCAACGTAACCCTGGAAGTGTTCAATCTGTTAGGGCAGTTGGTACGCACCCTCCATCTGGGTGTCTTGAATGCCGGTGTACACCGAATTCAATGGGACGGACGCGACGAAGCGGGGAATCCGGCTCCCTCGGGGATTTACTTTTACCGCTTACGAAGCGGAGAGCGGGTGCAGGTGCGAAAAATGCAGCTCCTGCGCTGAGGTCTGACAATGGACGGGAATTTGAGAATGCTCGGGAGCGATTTTCAAATCGTTCCCGGGCGCAACACGAATCGAGGTTGGTGAATGACGCAAAAAGTTGATTTGAAAGCGGAGAAAAAAGGGCTCCTGAAGCATTGGGCAGCCCTGGCAGCGTTTGCGTACCGCAATTTCCTGGAAAAGGGACGGGGCGCCGTGGTGGTTTCGGAGGAAACGTTACACCGACCGGAGGAACTATTGGACGGAATGAAATTTTTCCCTCTTCGGAAGGTGAGGCCCTGGCTGGCGGGACAATTGTCTCCGGAAACTCGCCGCCTGATTGAGGATTACTTCCCCGAAAAATCGGTGGTGGTGCTGGTGGTTGGAGCGAATGAAACGCTGCGTCCCCACCTGTTGAACAGTTTGCCGACTCCGCTGCAAACTTACCATGCCGCCCGGGCGGCGAATCGGGGGAAAAATGGGTAAAGAAACCGGAATCGTGTCTCCTTGCACCGGGCTTTGCCTGATCGACAGCCGCCGGAATTTGTGTACCGGCTGCTACCGCACGCTGGAGGAGATTGCCCGCTGGAGCGGTTTCAGCGATTACGAAAAACGGGAAATATTGAAACATTTGCCGGAGCGGCGCGAGGCCTTTCTGGAAGGAGAGGAGGAAGCATTTTAGTGGGGGTACCGTCCGCAATGGGCGGGATGGCGATGGCGGACTTTTCAAATTCCGGTTTAATTTCACACGGAAATGTGCTAAAATTGAGAGAGGCCAACCGGTCGGAAAGGGTGAATTGAAAATGCTACGCGGGCGTATTTTACTGTGGGTTTTACTTATACTCCTGCCGGGATTCCCTTTACGGGGGCAGGAAGCGCCGCAGCGAGTGATTTCGCTGGCGCCCCATATTACCGAAATCATTTTCCGAATTGGGGCGGGCGAGCGCCTGGTTGGCCGCACGAATTACTGCCGCTTTCCGCCCGCCGCCCGGAAGATTGAGTCGGTGGGTGCCTATCTGGACCTCAATTACGAGAAAATTGTGCGCCTGAATCCGGAGGTCGTTTTTCAATTTCCCAATCCCGAACACCGCCGCAAACTGGAGCAACTGGGATTCCGGGTGGTGGATGTTCCCAACGAAACGGTGGAACAGATTCTGGCGGGGATTCGCCGGGTGGGACAGACGCTGGGATTAACGGAAAACGCCGAACAGGTTTGTCGGGACATTCAGGATACCTTGCAGTGGGTGGAGCAAACCGCTCAACACCTGTCTCATCACTTTTCGGCTTTGCTGCTGATTGGGAAACAACCGGGATCCCTGAATGGTCTGTACGCTGCCGGAAGCGGTTCCTACTTAAGTGAATTGTGGGAACGCTGTGGGGGGGTAAACGCGTTTGGCGAAGTCGAGCAAAATTATTTCCCTCTCAGTAAAGAGGAACTGGTGAAGCGGGCGCCGGAGGTGATTCTCTTTTTTCACCCGGACAGTCTTTCTCCCGGGGAAGTGGCCCGGGAAAAAAATCTCTGGCAGGCTTTTCCCACCCTGCCGGCCGTGCGGCAACAACGGATTTTCATTTTGAGGGATGATTATTTCCTGATTCCCGGACCACGAATCACCCGAATTGCCCTGCGCTTTCGGGACTTACTGCAACAGTTGGATCGGCAACCATGATCAGCGTTCAAAAAATCGATTTTGCTTACAACGGCTGGCCGGTGCTGCGGGAGGTTAGCTTCTCCGTTGCCCGGGGGGAATTTCTGGCCGTTATTGGTCCCAACGGAGCGGGTAAATCCACTTTGTTGAAACTGCTGGATGGTATTTTACAGCCCCAAAAGGGGTACATTTTGTTGAAAGAACGTCCTTTGCCCGATTATTCCCGACGGCAGCTGGCCCGCTTAATCGGCTACGTGCCCCAGGAATTTCCGGTGGCTTTCCATTTTACGGCTCGGGAGGTGGTGCTGATGGGGCGTTTCCCTTACCAGAGGTTGTTGGGAGGCACCACTGCGGAAGATTACCGGGTGGCGCAAGAAGCAATGCAGATTACCGATTGTGGGCACCTGAGCGAGCGCTTTTTTACCCGGTTGAGCGGGGGAGAAAAGCAGCGGGTGGTGTTGGCCTCGGCGCTGGCTCAACAACCGGAGATGTTGCTGTTAGACGAACCCACCACCGCCCTGGATTTGAAACACCAGGTCCATTTTTACCGCATCCTTCAGAAATTGCGACGGGAACGGCAACTCACCATTGTGGTGGTTACTCACGATGTGAATCTGGCCGCCCTATTTGCCGAACGGGTGGTGATTCTCAAACAGGGCAAAGTGGTAGCAGACGGACCGGTGGCGGAAGTGCTGACCCGTAAGCGCCTGGAGTCGGTGTACGAAACCCCGCTGACGCTGGTCAGGCACCCTCTCAGCGGAACACCGGTGGTATTGCCGGGACGTTCTCCCAATGGCAAGGAGGTCGGGGCGTGAAACGAAATCATCCGATGACCGCGGTGTTGGTCAGTTTTCTCTTCCTGGGGTTGGTGGTAATCTTCACTCCCCTGATTGGGTCCCAGTCCCTGAATTTTTCCCGGGTCCTTGCTTACCTGCACGGACAGACAACCCCGGACGGCACCATTTTTTTCCGCATTCGCTTGCCGCGGGTCCTTCTGGGGGTGCTTACCGGCGCTTCGCTTTCTCTGGCCGGGGTGGTCTTTCAGGCTTTACTACGCAATCCCCTGGCCACTCCTTACACCCTGGGAATTTCCAGCGGCGGGGCCTTCGGGGCTGTACTGATGATTAAATTGGGCTGGAGCATAACCTGGTTGGGATTCTCCACCGTTCAAACGGCCGCTTTCATCGGTAGCGTTTTGACTATCTTGTTGGTGTACACCCTTTCCCGGCGGGCCGGCCAGATTTCCATTCACCTCATGATTCTGGCCGGGGTGAGCATCAGCTATTTTTTTGGGGCATTGATCCTCATGGTGCATTTTCTGGCCGATTTTACCCAGACCAGCCAGATGATTCGCTGGATGATGGGCGGGCTGGATGTGGTGGATTTCGCCGTCATCGGACGAACATTGCCGTTGCTGCTGCTCTCTTTTGCGGTGCTTTTCGCCCTCGCCCGCATGCTTAATCTGATCAGCCTTTCCGAAATTACCGCCCTCAGTAAAGGGGTGGCTGTCTTACGGGTACAAAAAATCGCCTTCCTGTTCGCTTCGCTCATTACCGGGTTGGTGGTTGCGATGAGCGGACCCATCGGTTTTGTGGGTCTCATCGTGCCCCATCTCATGCGTATCTTCACCGGCCCGGATCACCGCTACCTGATTCCGGCGTCCCTCTTTTTCGGAGGTGCATTCTTGACCCTTTGCGACACCATTGCCCGCACTGTGCTGGCGCCGGTGGAAATTCCGGTGGGCATTATTACCGCCCTGCTGGGGGGACCCTTCTTCTTGGTGTTACTCTTTCGCCAGAAATAAATCTCCACCCACTTCCCGGGAAGCAGGTGAGAAAATGCGCTAATTAAATCATTCATTAACCCTTTGGGTTACTTGAAAGAAGAATTGACCAAATCGATGGTGTTAATTTTATGTAATGTCAATGGGTTATGGCGTTTTTGTTCGAATATTCACCTTTTGTTTTTCCCTTTCCGGTGGGCCGGAAGGGGGCAGGAAAGATTGGTAATTCGGAAATAAGTTAATTCAAATTAATAACCCGACGGTTTAGGTTCGATTGGGTGAATGGAGAGATGGGCAGGGAATATCTATTAAAAGCTCCGGGAAATGCAGACAGGGAACGATTTTTAATAAATTGGAATGAAAAAGATAAGCGGTTTCGATAATCTTCCTTTAAAAGAAAGAAAAAATCGCCAAAAAAATGAAAATTCCTAAAAAATTTTTTTCTTTGAGCCGAAAACGAAATTATATTTAAGGAGTGGAGTTGGAATGGACAGGGAGGGTCAAATTGTTCATTGCGGGAATCTTGATTGAGAATAAATAACAGACTGAATATATTTATTTTCGAAGAATATATTTCAGTTGAAAAATCAAAGTATTAAATCATTTACTTTTCACCTTTTTTGATTTAGATATTCTTTTTTCAATCATAAATTCTTACCCTCATTTTATTCCCGCAATCATTTGACCACTCCCTGAATTCCGGATTTTGGGCGGATATTGATGGATTAAGCAAAGGAGTGTAAAATGAATTCGATTGTGATAATTGCCGTAGGTGTGATTGGTCTATTGGTGGGTTTTGGGGTTGCTTACGTCCTCACGCGATTAAAAGTGAAAGGGGCGGAACAAACGGCCCAGGCTATTCTGGAGCGGGCCAAGAAAGCGGCCGAGAAAATGGAACGGGAAGCCTACGTAAAGGCAAAGGAGAAGCTTCAGAAAGAAAAAGATCAATTCCTGCGGCGGATGAAGCAGCGGGAAGAGTTTTTCAGCAGGACGGAAGAGAAATTGCGGCAGCGGGAAAAAGAATTGCGCCGTTTAAAGAATCGCATTCAGGAGCGGGAATCGCAGATTCACAAACGGGAACAGGAAATTATTCGCTGGGAACAGGCGGTGCGTGAGAAAGAAGGCAAGGTAGAGCGGGTATTGCAGGAGCAGGTTGAGCGGTTGGAAAAAATTAGCGGAGTGAGCAAAGAAGAAGCCAAGAAAATGCTCATCGAAAACATGGTTTCGGTGGCTCGAGCCGAAGCAGCCCACACGGTTTTGGATATTAAGCGTGAGGCGGAAGAGCGGGCGCGCTGGGAAGCCACGGAGATCATGGCGTTTGCCATCGAGCGGATGGCGACCGAGTACACCATGGAATCCACCCTTATTTCGGTCTCTTTGCCCAACGACGATTGGAAGGGCATCATCATCGGACGGGAAGGTCGCAATATTAAAGCGTTCGAAGCAGCCACCGGGGTGAAGGTGATTGTGGACGATACGCCGGAGACGGTGGTCATGTCCAGTTTCGACCCCATTAAGCGAGAAATTGCCCGGGTGGCCATGGAAGCGCTGATCAAGAACAAAAATATTAATCCTCGCGCCATCGAGGCGGAAGTGGAACGGGCACGCAAAATTGTGGACGAGAGCATTAAAAAGGCGGCCGAGGAAACGTTGCAGGAATTAAAAATTACCAATGTGCATCCGGAGATGCGCGAGTATCTGGGGCGTTTGAAGTACCGCACCAGCTACGGACAGAACATTCTGCAGCATTCCAAAGAGGTGGCCTGGCTGGCGGGCGGAATGGCCGCCGAGCTGGGGCTGGATGTGCAGTTGGCCCGCCGTGCCGGACTGTTCCACGACATTGGTAAGGCGGTTAGCGGCGATTCCGAGGGGAGCCACGTTTCGATTGGCGTGGAGTTGGCCACCCGCTGCGGCGAAGATCCGGTGGTGATTAATTCCATTCTGGCGCATCACGAAGAGGCGGAGCCTATTTCGCCCATTTCCGTGCTGGTTACCGCTGCCGACCGCATCAGCGGTGCCCGACCAGGAGCCCGGCGGGAATCCCTGGAAGCTTACGCCCAGCGCATCACCAAACTGGAAGAGTTGGCCAAATCCTTCGAAGGGGTGGCAAAAACCTACGCCCTTTCCGCCGGCCGGGAAATCCGGGTCATTATTTTACCGGAAAAGCTCAGCGACGCCGAAGCGGACTTGTTAGCTGGCGACATTGCCCGCAAGATTAAAGAGACCATGGAATACCCGGGACAAATCAAAGTGACTGTCATTCGTCAAACCATTGCCAACAGCTTTACCGACGAATTTCTCCCGGGTAAAGAAAAGGAAAAAAGTGGCAAGAAAGAACCGATTGCGAACAAACATTAAGCTGTAGAACAGGAGCTTTATATGGCGAAACTGTCCGCTGATGCCCTGCACGCTCTGCAAATGGCGTTGCAGAACGAGGCCGATACCTCGCAAATCTACACCCATATGCTTCCGCAGGTGGAGAATCGGGAATTGCGAGAGATGTTAAAAAATTTAATTGCCGAGGAATACGAACACGAGAAGAAAATTCGAGAAATGATATTGGCAGGCGGCGGACAGCTTCGCGAACCGGAGCAAAATCCGGCTTTGTTGGATCGCCAGGCACTCATGGACATCGAGTTAAAAAACCTGCGCATGGAAGAGTTGATTTCTCTGGCGTTAGAGAACGAAAAAATCAGTCGGGACTTCTACCAGATGCAATGCGACCGGGTAACAGACCCGGCGGTGAAAGCCATTTTTAAATGGCTTAAGGAAGAAGAGGAACGCCACATCGCAGATCTGGAGAAGAGGCTGGAGGCTTGAATTGATAATAAGGCCGGTATCCGGTTTCAAAAGTGAAAGACCCCGTAAATCAGAGGGTACATTTTAACGAACCGGCGACGGGGCGAACCGGAGAACCGGCGAAAGGAGAGAGGCAAAGGGCGGAGGGTGAGAGGAGAAAGGCGAAAGGCGAGTGGCGAGAGGGATTTGAAAAAAGTTTTTATAGTTAGCTCCATGCTAAAGGTGTTAACTAGACGCTTGTTTGTAGATAAAATTGGGTGATTTTGGGTACTCCCGAGTGTCAAGTCCTGAAAAAAGTTTACAGTCTCCAATTTCCAAGGTGAGACCCCGTTAATCATCCTGAGCATCGCTCCTCCGGAGCTCATCGGGATTCCAACCATCCAATGAGTTTAAGATGTGCCTCATTCGCTTGTCCTTCCTACTCTTCCCGGACTCGAAGCAACCGAGAAATCAAAGTACCGAATTCGAGGCAAGATGGAATCCTGTTTCAATTCCTCTGAGAAAACATTTCTTCCAATTTCCCATTTCCCCTATTTGTTTTTTCTTCCCCAACCCTTAAATTATGAGTAACTTTTACGTTCTTTTGGCATAGTTTAAGTAGAACCTGTGCTAAGGTAAGAAAATATTTGCGTTAAAAGGAGTGAACGCCATCATGGTCTGGCGAACTATTTTTCTGAGTCCGGTGTTCATTGGATTGCTTTTGATCATTTGGGGAGGAACCAAAGCCATGAGCTCAACATCTGAACCCGTGGTTGGTTTGAATCAGGAGGAAAAGAAATATTTACTGCATCTGTCCCGCGAAACCATCGTCCAATATTTAAAAAATGGTACCTATCCGACGACTCAACCCATTTCGGAGAAGGTGAAAGAACCCTTTGGGGTGTTCGTTACCTTGCACGAGCATGGGGAGCTGCGGGGATGCATCGGCTACGTGGTGGGATTTAAGCCGCTGTACGAAGCGGTAATGGATATGGCCAAAGCGGCTGCCACGGAAGATCCCCGTTTTCCACCGGTCACGCTGGATGAAGTTCCCCGGCTGGAAATTGAAATCTCAGTGCTCTCGCCCTTGAAAACGATTAAAAATATTGACGAAATCCAGATTGGCAAGCACGGTTTGATTATTGAAAAAGGAATGCATCGGGGACTTTTGTTACCGCAGGTGGCCACCGAGTGGGGCTGGAACCGGGAGCAGTTTCTGGAACAAACCTGTCTGAAAGCCGGCTTACCCCCGGATGCCTGGAAAGAGCCGGATGCTAAAATCCAGATTTTTTCGGCTGAAATTTTCTCCGAAAAAGATTTCGCCGAAAAGTAAACATCGGTACACGGTTTAAAATTTGGAAAAATGAAGCCGGTGCAACCAGCTGGTGCAAGGAAACGTAAATAAAAAATCCGGTTTGTCGAATAATTGAGATGAGCAGGGAATTTAAAACGAAAGGATAGGATTCATGGGTAAAAGTAAAGGTTTAATTATTCTCCTGGTGGTTCTTGGGGTTGTTTTTCTCATCGGAAGCTGGTTTGTCGGGATGCGGAATACCATGGTAGATCTGGAGGAACAGGTAAATTCCGCCTGGGCGCAGGTACAGAATCAGTACCAGCGGCGCTACGATCTGATCCCGAATCTGGTGGAGACGGTGAAAGGGTACGCCTCCCACGAAAAGGAAGTACTGACGGCGGTGACCGAAGCCCGTGCCAAGGCCGGGGGCGTCATGAATGTGTCCCCCGAAATTTTAAACGATCCGCAAGCGTTTGCCCGCTTTCAACAGGCCCAGGCCAGTTTGGGAGCCGCCCTGCAGCGGTTGCTGGTGGTGGTGGAACGTTACCCGGATCTAAAGGCCAATCAAAACTTTTTGACGCTGCAAGCCCAGCTGGAAGGGACGGAAAATCGCATTTCGGTGGAACGCCGGCGCTTTAACGAAGCGGTACAACGGTACAACCGGTACATTCGCAAGTTTCCCCAGGCGTTGGTAGCCAGTATGTTTGGTTTCCGACCGAAAGCTTACTTCCAGGCCGATACCGCCGCTCAGGAAGCGCCCAAAGTCAAATTTTAAGGAAAGGTTGACCGCTGGAAAAGATCCGGGAGGATCTGACAATAAAAATTAGACGAAAAATTCGACCGACGGGTATTTTTCTTTCCCGTCGGTTTTTTTCTGCTCCGTGAAGCGCTATCAAAAAGAAAATGAAAGAAACATTTATTTCCCTCCGATTGTATCCTAAATTAAGCCAAAATGAATAGGAAAAAGTGTGAACCGAAAATCGCCAACGACCCGGGGAGCCATTGAACGTATTCGCGAGCGTTTGAGCCGGTACCAGCCGCAGCGCGTTGAGTTTCCGGAAGCCACTCCGGCGGCGGTGCTCATTCTCTTTACCGACCGGAGTGGTGAACCGCACCTTATTTTTACCAAGCGCACCGAAAATGTGGATACGCATAAAGGTCAGATTTCCTTTCCGGGAGGCGCCCGTGACGCTGCGGACGAATCTTTGCTGGTGACGGCCCTGCGGGAAACCCGGGAGGAAATCGGAGTCGATCCCGCCAATATTGAAGTCCTCGGACAATTGGACGACTTCCTGACCGTTACCGATTTTCTCATCTCTCCCTTTGTCGGGTATCTGAAAAATGAGACCACCTTCAAATTGAGCTCCCGGGAAGTTGCTGAATTGTTGATTGTACCGCTGGCCGTTTTTCTGACCGACCGGTATTTTGAAGTGAAGAAGTGGGAGTACCAGCAGCGATTTTATGATGTGTATTTTTATTACTACGGCAACCATGTAATCTGGGGAGCCACCGCCTTTATTTTAAATCGTTTTATCGATTTGGTGTTCGATTACAATCCGGCGCCCAATCCTATTTACCGCGATCCCCGGAATTTGCATTATTTACTGGAGAACAAGCATCGTAGCGGTACCCGGTAAGGCAGAAGTTACGAAACGGTGCCGGGTTTAACGGTGCGAATCTGCTGCACGGCAATCAGGGATACAATACTCAGGGCTGCCCCGCCTAAAAAAGGAATCCGGTAGTTAATCATCCACAGCAACCCGCCGAGGGCCGGAATCACCACCGCGGCAATGTGATTAATGGTGAACCCCACCGCCATGCTGGGGGCAATGTCCCGCGGATCGCCCACTTTCTGGAAGTAGGTGCGAATGGCAATGGAAAAGTTGAAGAAGATGTGGTCGAGAATGTACAATCCGGCGACCACGTAAGCGGATGTGGTGTAAGCGTACGCGATGAAAATGAAAATCAGGTTGAAATACTCCATGGACAGCACTTTGCGTTCTCCGAAACGGATGATGGCTTTGCCAATCAACGGGCTGAGGAAGTAATTGATGGTATTGTTTACCACAAACAGCAGGGTGATGGTTTGGAGGCTGAAGTGAAAGCGTTTGACCAGCAGGAACACCGCAAAGGCGACAAAAATTTGGCGCCGGGCGCCCGCCATGAAAGTTAGAAAGTAATACAGCCAGTATTTGCGGCGGAAGACCATTTTCTTTCGCTGGGGTACCAGCTCTTCCTTGGTCGGATCCTGGGCGAATCCCCAGAGGCCAATGACCATAATGGCGCCACCGCCCAGCAGGTAAATTTGGCGGTAGCTCAGCCAGTGGCTCACCAGAAAAATCAACAGGCCCACCCCGATATTGGAAGCCGCCGCCAGGCTGCGTAATTTTCCGAAAACCCAGGGCGATGTTTCGCGATCGAAATATTGTAGGGTCAGAGACTGATTGGTGGTCTCGTAGTAATGAAAACCGAAGCTCATAATCAGGGTGGTGAACAGCAATCCAACAAAGGTGGGAAAAAATCCGGTAAGCGCCACCCCGAGTCCCAGCACAAAAATGGAGAGGGCCGAGAGCTTGTGTTCTTTCAGCACCATCAGAACAAAAATGGCCAGCAGGGCCAGGAAACCGGGGATTTCCCGGAACGCCTGAATGAGTCCGATGTGGCTGCCCTCTAAATGGGCGACCTCCACCGCAAAATTGTTGAAAAGGGTACGCCAGGTTTGCAGACCCGCCATGGAAGCAATGGTAAGCACCGCCAGAAAGCGGAACATGGGTTGTCGCATAACCGTTCGCATGGGGGCAAAAATGGGAAAAATTGGCGGGATTTCCAACGAAAAAATAATTATTTTTCTTTCCGAGAAATGTTGAACAAATTTTTTCTCCGCAAGAAGCGGAGCCTTCCTCTGGCATGCTGGGGCTCCGGTGCGCGGGGCGCGCTGGTTTGTTGAGCCGCCCGGCCAAATGGGGCGGTTGGGGACAAGAAAAAGGTGGGAATTTCGTCTAATTTAAGATTTTTTCTAAATTTAACTTTTCTTTATTGACAAGTTGGGTTTTGCTTTTTATAATTCCTGAGGTAAAATTTGTTACCGGGTGTTGCCGAAATGCTAACAATTTGTGAGGAGGCCTTATGAGCTGGTATCTTTACCTGATTCTTGCCTACCTGTTTGTGTTAATGGGATTCAATTTTTACCGTTCGAAAAAGGTCAAAACCCAGGAAGAAATGATGGTGGCCGGCCGGTCGCTCAGTGTGCGGGTAATGGTGTTTACCCTGATTTGCACCTGGATCGGTTCGGGAACCTTTATTGCCGGAGCGGAATATGCCGCCAAGGCGGGGTGGTCCAGCCTCTGGTTACCGGCGGGCGCCTGGGTGGGAATTATTATTATTTACTTTTTGGCCGGAAAAATCCGCACCTTTGGCAAATACACCATCGGCGACATTCTGGAGGTGCGTTACGGGCGCTTTGCCCGCCTTTTCGGAGCACTGGCGCTGATTATTAGCTTTACCGCCATTGTCAGTTACCAGTTTCGGGCCGGTGGCTACATTTTGAATGTGGTGAGCAAGGGGGCGATTAGCGTGGAGCTGGGGCAATTTATTACTGCGGCGTTTGTCATCATCTTCACGGCGGCCGCCGGCATGGTGGCGGTGGCTTACACCGATTTGCCCAACGGAATCATCATTCTTACCGCCTCGGTCCTGGCGGCGCCGGTGATGTACCACATTGCCGGTGGATGGGAGGCGGCGGTACAGACTCTGCCGGCGCAACATTTTGCCGTGTTCAATAAAGATTTCGGTGCCCATCCGCTGCTGAAGGCGGGAAGTTATTTCCTGGCCACCATGTTTCTGCTGCTGGGAGTGCAGAGCATGTACCAGAAATTTTACAGCGCCCGCACCCCTAAAGATGCCAAACAAGCGGTGGCATTGTGGGTGGTGGGTACCATTGTAGTGGAAACAGTGGTGATTGTGATTGCCATTTTTGCGGCTTCTTACTTCTGGGAGCCGATTAAGGAATTTGAGATTCTCACCCGGGTAAAAGCCCAGGTGGAAAACGGGCAGATTCAAAGTGCGGAAATCCCCGATGCCCTGATTCGTCAGGTGGAGCAGGAAGTACAAAACGGCAACATCAAACCGGATCAGTTACCGCGGATTAACAACGATTTGTTTGCCGGCGGACAACCTCAGAGTCTGGAGCAGCTAAATCGCCTGATCCGCGAGAAGGGCCTTGATCCTGCGTCCATTGTGTTAAAAGCGGCTCAAACCATTGCCGATCGGGGCGGAATCTGGATGATTGTGGGCGTATTGCTGTTGGGCGCGGCGGTGGCGGTGGTTATTTCCACCGGGATGAACTATTTGCTCTCGCCCACCACCAATATCATGCGAGATATCTACCAGGAGATGATCAATCCCGAGGCGTCGCAAAAAACCATGGTCATGATGCAGAAAGTCATGATTATTGTGCTGGGAGTGGTGGCTTATTATTTGGCCACTAACCTTACCTCGGTGCTGGAGATGAGTTACTTTGCCTACACCATTTACGGGGTATCCATTACGCCGGCATTGCTGGCGGCCCTGGCCTGGAAGCGGGCTACCCGGGCGGGCGGATTGGCGTCCATTGTCGGTGGCGCTCTGATCACCATTTTCTTGAAATCGGCCGGTTACATCTGGCCCTCCATTATGGTGCCGGCGGGCGACCCCAACGGCGATCCCTGGGGAATCCCCTTGATTTACCCGGCTCTGATTTTTTCCATCGTCAGTCTGGTGGTGGTAAGCTACCTGACCAAACCGCCTCGGCCGGAGGAATTAAAGGAGCTGTTCCCGGACAAAGCGTAACAGACGGGAAGACCCGCTCCAGGTCGGGAAGAGATTCGGGGAGCGGATCCAGTCAAAATTGTGAAGTCTTGCTTTATTTTTTCCGGTGAACTCAGTATATTTAGAAGAAATACCCGGGCGCGGCCACACGATGAGAATGAATGTTTTTGTCAGCACAAAGGATTGATGAGACCATGAATGGAATTGGTACCTCGCAACTTGATTTGTTTTTAAATTTTTCCGACCTCCATTTGCTTGTTTTCTCGCCAAAATGGAAACTGGTGGATATTCACCCCGGGCACCGCAATTTTTTGGGTTGGAGCGAAATCAACATCGACTCGTTTCATTTCGAAACGAATTTCCTGCGCCCCAATCAACTAACCTTGCAGGATTTTCTGGGAAATTTCCAGCATAAGGAATACTTGATTAAAAATTTTTACTGGCTGGACGTCGAGGGACATGAAAATGGTCCTTACGAAACCTATTTCCGGATTAAAAAAGAGCGGGGACAAATCAAATCCCTGATGGCGTTTGTAAAGTCCGGCGTGAGCCAGGACCGGGTATGCATTCCGCCGGTGGACAAACATCTGATCTTTCTGGGCAAGCTGTTGCCTGGCTTGATTCACAATATTAATGGCCCGCTGGGCACCCTGACCGGTCGCGTGGAGTTGCTGGGGTACAAATACAGCGATATCAACGGGTTGGATGAAGTCCTTAAAATGGGATTTAAAATACAGTCCATTATCGAGAATTTGAGTTTTAAGGTTGTAAACGAACTGTATCAGCAACCGATTGAGGTGAATTTTAATCGCCTGTTGCGGGAAGAAATCAAATTCCTGAATTGCGATCTGTTTTTTAAACACCAGGTGCAGAAAAAAGAAAATTACGCCGAGAACATTCCGCAGTTTCGCATGTACTACTTGCTCATTAGCGGCATATTCAGCGAGTGTTACCACTTCATGCGAAAATTTGTGGACGAGGATCAGGAATATATTTTTAACATTAACAGCTTTTTCGAAAATCACGAAGTGGGATTCAATATTCGTTTTTTGGGCGATTTTCGTATTCCCGACGAGCTGGATTTGCATTTTCCTTTTAGCATGCAGGGCAATGCGGTGCAATTTTTACAGCAACAGCTTGAGGGAATCGATGGGGCCTTTTTAGCCTATTGTTTAAAGCGGAATCAGGGATATCTGGAAATTACCGGCCGCAAAGAACTGATGACGGTTCGGTTTACTTTTCCGTTGCCCGGCACGGTTTCGTGAAACCGTGGTGAGGCGGCGCAGCGAGTTGAGAAAAATAAAAATGCCCGGCGGTTACACCGGGCATTTGTTCCGTTACGGCTCGTCTTAGCGGCAACCGTGTCCTTTCTTACCCATTTTTCCCGGCATCATGGGGTGCCCACCGCCGTGGTGTTTCCCGTGGTGACCGGAGAGAATTTGGGTGTCGAAAATTTTTCTCTGTTCCTCCGTTAACAGGCTGCGAATTTTAAGACGATGCGCCACCCGTTTTTTCTGAATTTCGGTCCGAATTTTGGAGATTTCCTCGATTTTCCGGTTGATTTTGCCCATGTCCGGTTTTTCGGCGGTCATGAGGAGCTTCAGCTCATTGCGTTTGGTCATCAGCTCGCTTCGCAAAGGCAGCATCTCTTTCTGCAATTGCAGGCGCAAGTCGCTGATTTGACTTTGCTGCTCAGCGGTTAAATTGAGCAGGCGCATCATTGGCATTCCGGGTTTCTGGGGAGCAAACGGCGGCGGTCCCGGTTGTTGGGCCTGCACCAGACTAACCAGGGTGAGGCTGGTGAGAATGAGGGTTAACATTACGGCAATAGTACGTTTCATGACGTACCTCCTTTATTGGGTTTAGTTGTTTTAGTTTGGTTTCGGATTTTCGTTTACCGGCGGTTTCGGCGGCATGGGACGATGGGGCATGTGGTGACGTTGCATCGAAGAAGTCATCCACCGGTAAATGATTTTAATTTGATCGGCTTTTAGAAATTGGCGGGTTTCCAGCAGCATTACAATCGCCTTTTTCTCGATTTCCGCTTGCAAACGGCCAATCTCCTGTAAATTGCGGTCGATTTTTTCCCAATCCACCCGGTTGTTGGTTAACTGCTCGGCAATCTCACCCCGCAGCCGGACGATTTGCAGTCGCAGCGGTTCAATCTCGCCCCGAAAACGTTGGCGAAGTTTCAGCATCTGGATTCTCTGTTCCTTGTCCAGGTGCAGGCGGTGCTTGGGCATTTTCATCATTTCCGAGCGGCTGGGCGTGAGCGCCCGGGACGGCTCCAGAATCTGGTAGTAAATGTAGTGGCCCAATACCACCAGATTCAATACAATCAAAAATACCAGGATACCGACGAGTATTTTAATTTTCATGATTTTCCTCACTTAGCGAACTGACCAACTGTTCAAAAATTTCATCAAAACTGGTTTCGTTAACTGCCTGAAGCGATTCGGTGAAAGCAAGTTCCTCGGCGGCCGCTTGTTGTTTTTCCGGAAGATTCTGGGCCAACCAGAATCCCGAGAGCAGCGCCAGAAGGGAAATAGCCACCCAGGCCAGCGAATCTTTCCATTTTTCCAGGGCCTGACCGTAAGGAGATGTCGGCTGTTCACTCTCCAGGCGAGAGAACAACCGCGTTTTTTCCCAGGGTTGAATCGGCAAAGTGGGGAGGTGACTCGCCTCCGGTGGATCCAGCAACGCCTTCATCTGCTCAAAATATTCCCGGCAAACCCGGCATTCCTGCAGGTGCCGGTCGATCTTTTCTTTCTCCCGGGGAGGCAACCGCTCTTCCCACCAGCTAAAAAAATGGTTTTTTAAATGAATGCGTTTCATTTTCCGTTCGCTCTCTTTATCTGATTAATTAGACATCCTCACCGATGAAAACTTGCGTCATATTTCTTCTAAATAAGGTTCCAGTAATTTCTGTAGATTCTGTTTGGCCCGATGCAAGCGCGATTCCACTGCCGCTAAGGAAAGATTGAGCAAGGTGGCAATTTCCTGGTAGCTCAGCGATTCGTAGCGAAACAGGATGAACGGAATACGTTGTTTCGGGGGCAGTTTTTGAATGCAGCGCCAGACAATCTTCTCTCGTTCTTTCTTTTCCAGCTTCGACAGCGGCCCGGATTCCTCACTGTCACTCCGTTGCTCCAGGGAATGGTCCTCTTTGGTAAAAATTTGTCGAAGATCCTGTTCCAGAATCTGGTGCCATTTCCGTCTTTTTTCCTGTTTGAAATAATTGTAAATGTGGTTTAAGGCAATTCGGTAAATCCAGGTGGAAACAGCCGATTTCCCTTCGAAAGTATCGAGCTTTTGAAAAATCTTTAACCAGATGTCCTGGGCCAGATCGCGGGCGCTTTGTTCGTCTCCGGTCATCCGGTAACACAAATTTAACACCATTTGGGCGTTCTGGTCGTAAATGAGCTCGAAATCCTTTTTCTTTTTTTCCACCACCGTCTCGCTGTTGTCTCGTTTTAACCCATTAGACAGCAATGTAATTAAAAACTTGCGGAAGCAAAAAATCTTTTTCGGTGGTGTTTAGCGGAAAAGAAAATTGAGGTGCACAGGGCCGGTTTGGTAGCTCTCCGGAGTCCGGCTGTTAGTAAAAGCGGGGAGTGGCTGGCCAAAAAGGAAATGGGATTTCGAACAAACAACCCGGGAAGATAAAAAAAGAGAGCGTTGCGTTAGAGTTATTAAACGGGAGGTCTGGTATGCAAAAGTTTTCCCTAACAATCGCAACGCTCTCAACCTTGTCAGCGCTCTTTAACATTATACAAAAATTGTGCCGATTGAAAAGTGCGGTAAATCAATCCGGAGTAAATCCAAAAAATTTAAATCATTAAAAATAAATTTCGCAACTTTCAGAATTGAAACTTTTCTTTGCTTTGGTGGGAAGTTCGACAGTAACTGACTTCGATTCTGTCCTGTTTTTCGCCAGTTGACCTCCGCCCACCAGGCGGAAACAAAAAAAGAGCACCGAAAAATTCGGGCTCTTTTTTCGCATCCCTGGCTTTGCCGGCGAATTTTCGTCTACGATTCGGTTTCTTTGAATTCGTAAGTGGTGCCCTCCGGCTTGTCAATCAGGATGATCCCGATCTCGCTCAGGCGGTCGCGAATCCGATCGGCCAGCTTGAACATTTTTTCTTTCCGTAGCTCATTGCGGATATCGATGGTAATCTGAATAATTTTTTCGATGGAGCCTTGCAATTCCGCCCCGGTGTCCACTTTTAAATCTTTGGGAATAAGTCCCAGTACTTCGCCGCCTAATTGTTGGTACAGAACATTCACTTCTTCCAGGAAAGGTTTGTGCAGCGCTTCGGCGCGGTTCAAATAGGCGTTCAGCTCCCGGGAGAGATCAAAAAGCACCGCAATGGCGCGGGGGGTGTTGAAGTCGTCGTTCATCGCCTCTTCGAAACGTTTCCGGAATTCCTCCGGGGAAAACGGGGGCGTGAAGTCGCTCACCTCCCCGGCGTTCCCCAGTGCTTTTAGCAGGTTCTTTACGGTGGCAAGCAGTTTGTCGATTCCTTTCTCCGCCGCCGTCAGCGCTTCGTCGCTGAAATCCAGCGCACTGCGGTAGTGACTGCTCAAAACAAAATAGCGCAGGGTGTGGGGAGTGTATTTTTTCAGGGCTTCTTTAATGGTAATAAAATTGCCCAGCGATTTACCCATTTTGGTACCGTTGACGGTTACCATGTTGTTGTGCATCCAGTAACGTACAAACGGTTTGCCGGTGGCCGCTTCGGACTGGGCAATTTCGCATTCGTGGTGCGGGAAGACATTCTCGATGCCGCCGCCGTGAATGTCGAAGGTCTCTCCCAGGTACTTCATGGACATGGTGGAGCACTCGATGTGCCATCCGGGGTACCCCTCGCCCCAGGGACTGGGCCAGCGCATTAAATGTCCCGGTTCGGCCCGCTTCCAGAGGGCAAAATCCGCCGGATGGCGTTTTTCGGGATTCACTTCCACCCGGGCGCCAGCCATTAGTTCGTCCAGTTTGCGTCCGCTCAACTTCCCGTAATCTTTGAATTTGGTGACATCGTAATACACATTGCCGTTCACTTCGTAGGCGTAACCTTTCTTCAGCAGCACTTTAATGAGTTCAATCTGCTCAATAATGTGTCCGGTTGCCCGGGGGCTGATGTCCGGACGAATAACGCCCAGGGCTTGCATGTCGTCGAAGTAGCTCCAGGTGTAATATTCCGCCACCTGCATGGGATCCAGTTTTTCCTCCCGGGCTTTTTTCAGAATCTTGTCTTCTCCCTCATCGGCGTCGTCGGTCAGGTGCCCCACATCGGTAATATTCTGCACGTATTTTACCCGGTAACCCAGATAGCGGAAATAGCGCACCACCGCGTCGAAGCTAATGTAGCTTTTGGCGTGGCCAATGTGCGGGTGCCCGTACACTGTGGGACCGCACACGTATATGTGAACCCGGCCGGGTTTTAACGGAACAAATTCTTCTTTCTTGCGTGTCAAGGTGTTGTAAATCACCAGAGCCATGGTTTCTTCCTCCTTCTCGTACGGGGGTAAGAATAACAAAAATAATAGACCGAAGCAAGGTCGTTTTGTTCCGCCGGGTGTTCCCGAAAACGAAAAATTATTTTCTTGAATCTTCTTGAAATACCTGCATTTTTATTTTAATTTGGGAAGACGAAAGATAATTAAAGGTAACCCATGCGAGAGCCAAT